>DYHB01000134.1 GCA_020724415.1 Thiobacillus sp. | reverse complement strand
CGTCAAGAGCGCCACCTTGGACGGCTTCGACGCGCCCTATGTGCCGGGCTGGGACTGCCACGGCCTGCCCATCGAGCTGGTGGTGGAAAAAGCCCATGGCAAGGACATCCCCGCCGCCCGTTTCCGCGAGCTGTGCCGCGAATACGCCGCCAGCCAGGTGGAGCGCCAGAAGGCCGACTTCATCCGTCTTGGCGTGCTGGGCGACTGGGACAACCCCTACCTGACCATGGATTACCGGTTCGAGGCGGACATCATCCGGGAACTGGGCAAGATCCAGGCCAACGGCCACCTCTACCTGGGCGCCAAGCCGGTGCACTGGTGCGTCGACTGCGGTTCGGCCCTGGCCGAGGCGGAAGTCGAATATGAGGACAAGACCTCTCCGGCCATCGATGTCGCCTTCCCGGTGGCGGACTGCTCTGACCTGGCGCAGCGCCTCGGCCTGGAGGCCGGCGGCGATTGCCCCGCCTATGCCGTGATCTGGACCACCACGCCCTGGACCCTGCCCGCCAATCGGGCCGTGGCCGTGCACCCCGATTTCGTCTACGACCTGGTGCGCACGCCCAAGGGCCTGCTGATCCTGGCCCGCGACCTGGCCGAAGCCGCCATCAAGCGTTATGGCTTCGAAACCGTGGAGACCGTGGCCCAGATCAAGGGGGCCGATCTGGAGGGGCTGACCCTCCAGCACCCCTTCTACGACTTTCAGGTACCTATCATCCTGGCGGACTTCGTCAGCCTCGAGGCCGGCGTCGGCCTGGTCCACATCGCCCCCGGCCACGGCCACGACGACTATATCGCGGGCCTGAAGTATGGCCTCGAGGTGGCCAACCCGGTAGGCGATGACGGTAAGTTCTACGCCGACACGCCCATCGTCGGCAGCCAATCGATCTGGGCCGGCAACAAAACCGTGCTGCAAACGCTGACGGACAACGGCCACCTGCTGGCCGAGGAAAAGATCCAGCACAGCTATCCCCACTGCTGGCGCCACAAGACGCCCATCATCTTCCGCGCCACCCGCCAGTGGTTCATCGGCATGGACAAGGAAGGCCTGCGCGCCAAAGCCATGCAGGCGGTGGCAGACACCGAGTTCTTTCCGGCCTGGGGCCGCGCCCGTCTGGAAGCGATGATGAAGAATCGTCCCGACTGGTGCGTCTCGCGCCAACGCAACTGGGGCGTGCCCATCACCTTCTTCATGCACAAGCAGACCGGCGAGTTGCACCCCCGCTCCCAGGAACTCCTGGAGGAAGTGGCCAAACGGGTGGAACAGCAGGGCATCGAGGCCTGGTTCAGCCTGGACGCAAAAGAACTGCTGGGCGAATCGGGCGAACTGAGCGCCGAACACTACGAAAAGGCCAAGGACACCCTGGACGTCTGGTTCGACTCCGGCGTGACGCATGCCTGCCTGCTCAAGGAACGCGAAGGTCTGAAACACCCGGCCGATCTGTATCTGGAAGGCTCTGACCAGCATCGCGGCTGGTTCCAGTCGAGTCTGCTGACCGGCTGCGCCACCGACGGCCACGCCCCCTATGAGGCCCTGCTGACCCACGGCTTCGTGGTGGACGGCAAGGGCATGAAGATGTCCAAGTCCAAGGGCAACGTCATCGCGCCGCAGAAGGTGTCCGACACCCTGGGCGCCGAGATCCTGCGCCTGTGGGTGGCCAGCACCGACTATTCCGGCGAGTTGACCATCTCCGACGAAATTCTCAAGCGGGTGGTGGAGGCCTACCGGCGCATCCGCAACACCTTGCGCTTCCTGCTCGCCAACACGGCCGACTTCCAGATGGCCGAGCACGAAGTGGCCATGGACCGATTACTGGACATCGACCGCTACGCCCTGGCCCTGACCCGGCAGATGCAAGAGGAGGTGCTGGCCGATTACCGCGTCTACAGCTTCCACACCGCCGTCCAGCGCCTGCACCACTTCTGCTCCGAGGACCTGGGCGCCTTCTACCTGGACATCCTAAAGGACCGCCTGTATACCTCCGGCGCCAACTCCCGCGCCCGCCGCGCCGCCCAGACCGCACTCTGGCATATCCTGCAGACCCTGACCCGGCTGATGGCCCCCATTCTCAGCTTCACCGCCGAGGAGATCTGGGCCCTCACCTGCAAGAGCGACAGCGTGTTCCTGTCCGTCTGGCATGAGCTGCCCCGCCAGGCCGACGCCGACGGCCTGCTGGGCCGTTGGGCGCGCCTGCGCGAATTGCGGGGCCTGGCCACCAAACGCATCGAAGAATTCCGCGCCGCCGGCCAAGTGGGCTCCTCCTTGCAGGCGGACATCGTATTCCTGGCCGATGGCACCGATTTCGATCTGCTGGCCAGCCTGGGCGACGACCTGCGCTTCGTCACCATCACCTCGGCCGCCCGGGTCGAGCGTGCCCCCGGCGACACCCGGGTCGAAGTCGCCCCCCTGAGCCATGAAAAATGCGAGCGCTGCTGGCACGTCCGGCCCGATGTGAATGTCGACCCGGCCCACCCCGGCCTGTGCGGGCGCTGTGTGAGCAATCTTTTCGGCGAAGGGGAGTCCCGTGCCTACGCGTAACCTGCCGTCGATGGGCTTCCCCAGGAATCTGGCCCCATGAGTACCACACAAAATGGCCTGCGCTGGCTTAGCCTGTCCGCCCTCGTCATCGTCCTAGACCAGATCACCAAGGCCGTGATCCTGGCCACCATGACGCCCTACCAGGACGTGATTCCGGTCACCTCATTCTTCAATCTGGTCCACGTCCACAACACTGGAGCCGCCTTCTCCCTGTTTGCCGACCAGGCCGGCTGGCAGCGGGGCTTTTTCCTGACCGTGGCCCTAGTGGCCTCCCTGGTCATACTCTGGCTGCTCAGGAAGGGGGGCGGCAGAACCCTGTACTACGCGGCCCTGGCCCTGATCCTGGGAGGCGCCATCGGCAACGTCATCGACCGCATGGCTCATGGTCATGTCATCGACTTCCTGGATTTCTACATCGGTACCTGGCATTGGCCCGCGTTCAACGTGGCGGATTCCGCCATCACCGTGGGGGCGGCATTACTGATCTGGGACGGCTTCCGGGCACCTGCCCCGGCACCCAACCCATGACGACCATCGGACCCACCAGCCGGGTGACCTTGCATTACCGGGTGAGTTGCGGGGGCACGGACATCGTCAACACCTTCCAGGACACGCCCGACACCTTCATTCTTGGCCAGGGCGAGATGGATCCCCGTCTGGAATGGCTGCTCCAGGGCTTGGCACCCGGCGATCACCGCAACCACGCCCTGGACCCGGATCAGGCCTTCGGTCAGCGGGACGAATCGAAGATCAAACAGCTCCCCCGGGCCGATTTTCCGCCGGAAGTTGCGCTGGAACCGGGCATGGTGGTGGAATTCCCCATGCCGGGCGGCCAGCTACTCAGCGCCACCCTGGTGGCTGCCGATGCCCAGCAAGTCACTGTGGATTTCAACCACCCCCTGGCCGGCAAGGCCGTGGAATTCGAAGTCCGGATCATTGCCGTGGAGTCCCCATGAGCCAAACCAAGCACATCCTCATCGCCAATCCCCGGGGCTTCTGCGCCGGCGTCGATCGGGCCATCACCATCGTGGAAAGGGCCCTGGAACGCTATGGCGCCCCCATCTACGTCCGGCATGAAGTGGTACACAACAAGTACGTGGTGGACGACCTCAAGGCCAAGGGCGCCATCTTCATCGAGGACCTGGGCGAGGTGCCCGACGGTGCCACCCTCATCTTTAGCGCCCATGGCGTCCCCCTCAGCGTACGCCAGGAGGCCGACCGACGCGGTTTGAACGTTTTCGACGCCACTTGCCCCCTGGTCACCAAAGTGCATGTGGAAGTCAAGAAGATGCGCGAACGGGGCCTGGAAATCATCATGATCGGCCACAAGGGCCACCCCGAGGTGGAAGGCACCATGGGCCAGAGCCCGGTCGGCATGTATCTGGTGGAAACCCCCGATGACGTTCAGCACCTGACGGTCGCAGACCCCGATCGCCTGGCCTATGTCACCCAGACCACCCTGTCCGTGGACGACGCCGCCCAGGTGGTGAACGCCCTGAAGGCTCGTTTCCCCAACATCGTGGGGCCCAAGAAGGACGACATCTGCTACGCCACCCAGAACCGGCAGGATGCGGTCAAGAAACTGACCGGGGAATGTGATCTGATCATTGTCGTAGGTTCACCCAACAGTTCCAACTCCAACCGTCTCCGGGAAGTGGCCGAGAAGAGCGGCATCGCTGCCTACATGGTGGACTCGGACGAACAACTGCAAGCCGCCTGGCTGGATGGCAAGACCCGGATCGGCGTCACGGCCGGTGCCTCGGCCCCGGAAATCCTGGTACAGGGCGTCATCGCACGCCTGGGCGCCATGGGCATCGGGCATGTGGTCGAAGTGGATGGCATCGAGGAGACCACCCAGTTCTCCCTGCCCAGCCGCCTGGCCTGATTGCTGCCTCACAATCGCGGCTCCAGTGCTGCTGCACTGGTCTTGGCTCCATCCATGGCCAGTGGTTATCCACACTTTCTGAGGATTGTGTAAATGCCCGGGCGGGCCAAGAAAGGAAGGGGATCGGGAAAACCCGGAATGAAACTGGAGCGGGTGAAGGGAATCGAACCCTCGTATGCAGGAGGGTAAGGAGATGGCCTCGCGGCCACCCCCTCCCCTAAGAACCGTACGTGCAAGTTTCCCCGCATACGGCTCAAGCAACCCCTAAGCGGCTCATTTGAACATCGAGACGCCAGCAGTGCCGTACTTTCCTTCTAAAACATGGTGCTGCATGTGGCAGTTCGGATGCAGCAGGACCAGGTTGGTCAGCTTGTCCGAGCCCCGTTCCGACCGCTTGACGATGTGGTGTAGATGCCACCCCGTCTCACGGGTGATTTTCTGGTCGCAGATCGGGCAGAGTCCTTCCTGCCACCACCACAGCCAGCGGAGCTTGCGGCGACCCTCAAGCGTGATCTCCATCTTCTGTCCAAGCCGTCTGGAGAAATACTCGTCATACCTCGGGTCGTAGGGATTCGCCTCGCCCATGATCTTGATGTGGCGCCGTTTCCGGTGCTCGCTCAAGGTGGGCAACAGCTTGTCCTTATCCGCAAACCGCCAATCGCGCCCCTGTAGGGACTTGAAGTAACGCTGTTTGATCCACCGCTTACCCTTGTTCGGGTGACGGCGGCACGCCCAGCGCCACAACATCTGCCAGATTTGATGATCGCATCGTGCAAACGTCCGGGATGCCATCTGACTTCGATGGTAGTTGGCCCAGCCTCGAATTACCGGGGCAAGCGTATCCACCACTTCGGTCTGCGCGGCAGCCTTTCTTTCACGCAGCAGCGTACGCACCTTGTCGAGGAACGCCTTGATATTCTTCTTCGACGGCTGGGTGACCAGCACGCGATTGAAATACCTGACATTCCACCCCAGGAAGTCGAAGCCCTCCATCACATGCGTGATTTTGGTCTTCTTCTCCGAGAGGCCAAGGCCCCTGGCGGCCAGGAACCGCTCCACCAAGGGTTTGACTCGGCTTTCCAGCAACTCTTTCGAGCTGCCGGTAATCACAAAGTCGTCCGCGTAGCGCACCAGATTGACCTTGGCCGCGCGCGCCTCCCGCACTGTCGAGAACAGTGTGGTCAACTCGCGTTGCAGGCCGTCCAGCGCAATGTTCGCCAACACCGGGGAAATAATGCCTCCCTGTGGCGTGCCGGCATGCGTGGGAAAAAGCCTTCCCGTTTCGATAAACCCCGCTTTCAGCCACTTGCGCAGGATGCCTTTGTCCATGCAGACATTGGCGACCAGCCAGTCGTGACTGATGTTGTCGAAGCAGCCTTTGATGTCCCCTTCCAGCACCCATTTCGGC
>DYHB01000133.1 GCA_020724415.1 Thiobacillus sp. | reverse complement strand
AGAGATCAAGTTCGAGTTCGACACCGTCGACAAGCTGGACATCGCGAACAAGTAATCAGGTGACCATGCGGGGTGAACGCCCCGCAGCCAACGAATCGAAGAGGAAACAGACATGGCCGTACAAGCTTACAAGTCCACCAAGAAGTTCGAGACTTTCTCCTACCTGCCCCAAATGACGCCGGATCAGGTCCGTCGCCAGATTGCCTACTGCATCAGCCAGGGCTGGAACCCTGCCGTTGAGCACACCGAGAAGGGCACCACCGCCCGCGTCAACTTCTGGTACATGTGGAAGCTGCCGCTGTTCGGCGAGCAGTCCATCGACACCGTGCTGGCCGAAATCGAGGCCTGTCATCGTGAGTTCCCTGACCACATGGTTCGCTTTGTCGCGTACGACAACTACGCCCAGAGCCAGGGCATGGCCTTCGTCGTCTACCGTTGATGACGGCGCTGGCGATGGCCGGGTGGCCGTCGCCAGCGGTCAGGTGCACTGAGAATTCCGGTCCGGGCCATGCTGCAGGCATGCGCTTGGCGCGGATCGAACCAATTGTTGAGGTACGTGATGACAGAAGCCGCTGATAGCACGGCCACTGCGACCTTGTCTGGTCGTGAGCTGGCATTGAAGCGCCGTAAGGCAATGGCCTTGCATGGCAAGGCTGCGGTTGCCAAGACGGCAACGCCAAGGTCCGCTGCCGCGCCAAGGACCGAGCCGGCAATGACTCCGGCGATGAGCCAATCGACCGACGTGTCTGCCATGAGCCGCGACACCGCTGATGATGCCGTGCTGATCGCCCGGTTGCAGGCAGCCGTTGCGCCCAAGGCAGGTCGCGCCCGTCGTGAGGCCTTGAGCAAAGTCGGCAAGGCCGCATTGCAGTCTGCGGCGGCTACGCGCCCAACGGGACATGTGCGCCCGTCAGCCAAGCCGGTCTCGGCCGGTTGTGGGTGTGGCTGCAATGGCGCGCCGGGGGGGTGTGGTGGTGCACGGGTAGAGGCTTCTGCCGAGTCGGCTGGTCAAGCGGCTCTGGCCTCGGATGTCTCTAGCGACAGCCCGGCCCTGGCCACTGTCCGCCCTGCAGCGGCCATTCGTCATGCCGAGGCTCCGACCGGCCGTGCTCTGGCGCGCGCACGACGTGCCGTGCTTGCCCAGGAAGGCAAGTCCGGTCTCAAGCGCGTGGCCCAGGCTACGAAAATCGCCACGGCGATGCCCCAGCAGGATTGGCAAGCCGCCATTGAAAAAGGCGCTACCGGTCGTCAGCTGGCCATGCAACGGCGCAAGGTTCAGTCCCTCACCGGCCGCACGTCCACCACTGCCAGCCAGTCCCCGCGTCCTTCGGGTCGTCAACGGGCACGTCTGGTGGTTCCGGCTCCGGCGAAGGTCGAAGAAGGGCATACCCTGTCCGGGGGCACGATTACCGGCACCATGGTCGAGCGCAGCAAGAAGGTGACGGGCAACGAGCCCGGTGCCTGCCGACCCATCACGGGCACTGAGTACATCGGTACCGAACAATATCAAAAGATCTGCAATACCGCCGTGGAACCGGCGCCTGCCAAGGTGGGTGTCAGCAGTACCCTGCGCGAGCACCGTGTCACGGGGACGGAGGTTGGTCGTTCCCAGAACGTCACCGGCGATGAAGTGGGTGCCTGCCGTGGCATCACGGGCACGGAATATCTGGCGGCCGAGCGCTACCAGGAGTTCTGCGAGAGCCGGCCACGGCCTCCCGCTGCCAAGGTTGGCCAGATGAGCACCGAAAAGGGCCGCACCGTGTCCGGCGTGGTGGTAGGTCGTTCCGACAAGGTGACCGGTGATGAGCCGGGCGCTGACCGGGCCATCACGGGCACCGGCTACAGCCAGCCGGCCGATGCCTCGGGGGCTCCGGAAAAGGTTGCCGTGACGCATACCGCACAAGGCAAGCCGGTCACGGGTACCGCCCTCGGTCGGGCCAATCGTGTTACCGGGGACGAGCCGGGTGCCTGTCGTGGCATCACCGGCACGGAGTACCTGGCGCTGGAGCAGTTCCAGGGTGTGTGCAATACGCAGCCCCCCGCCACGCCCCGTAAGGTGAGCGTGATGCAGTCCCGCGGGAGTCTGCCGGTCTCCGGAAGTGAAGTCGGCCGTTCCGCCAAGGTGACGGGTGACGAGTCGGGCTCATGCCGTGAAATCACCGGCAGCCAGTACTATACCCAGCGCGATTTTGGTGACGTATGTGCGGCTAGTGGCCCGGCCAAGGTCGGCGTCATGCAAACCCTGTCCGGTCGGACCGTGACAGGCACCGAGGTTGCCAGCCTCCCAAAATCCCACGGTGACGAGCAATTGACGGGGTGCCAGCCCGTCACCGGTATTGATTATGTCGGCGCCAGTTCAGCGTCCAACTGCACCCCCGTGTCTCCCGTCGCCAAGGTTGTTCAGGATCGCACCTGGCTTGGCCAGTCGGTTACTGGTTCACCGATCGGCCTCGCGCCCAAGGTGACCGGTGACGAACCGGGAGGCTGCGCACCGGTCAGCGGTACGCCCTATATCGGCCGCTCCCAGTATGAGGCTTACTGCGAGGCGGACGATCGCGATGCCCAGGCGGCGCGCATTCGTGTCAGTGCCACCGTGCCGGCCAGCATAGTCACCGGTGATCGGCCGGGGGTGGGTGGTTCTGTGGTCACGGGTGACGAACGCGGTGCCTGCAATGCAGTCAGCGGCACCCCCTACGTCGGGTTGGATAACGGCAGCGGGCAATGCCATGCCAGTGGTCGGTTCATCAGGCAATCTCGTCAGTGGGATGTGCCGGAACAGCCGCCTGCGCCCATGGATTTCAGCATTGATTCGCCCGCACGCCAGGCCCAGCAGCGTCGCTCCAACGACGTTACCGGAACGGCCTACCATGTTGAGCGCATTACGGGTCCGGTGAACAAGGCCAATGGCTTGATCACCGGCACTCCGGAGTTCCGCCACCGTGACAGCCAGACCATGCAGGAAGAATCTGCCGAGATGGTCGCGGCCGCACGACGCTTGTCTGGCGAAGGCAGCCAGGCGGGCGTGAGGATTACCGGCGATGCCTGGCATGCACAAACTCGTGTCACCGGTACCGAGGGGGCGTCGAGCCTGGCCAGGAATGCCACCCAGCGCGGCCAGCCCCGTGGCGCTGGCGTCAATGCCACGGCCTTCCGCGATATCGAGCGTCCTGCCATCCCCGAGAGCCGGATTACCGGCTCTGCCGGAAATTCGGGCAAAGGGGCCGTGGTGACCCTGTCGGGCGGCGCTCGCGGTTGAGGACGGGACAATGAACACGCGCAAGAGACTCGCTGCCATGCTGGCTGCCGGACAGGCGCCAGCCAAGCACGTGGCAGCTGACATCGCATCGATGGCCAATCCGGCCTGCGTGATCGGTCCCGACCAACGCTGCGAACATGCCTTGGTCGACCAGGAACTCAATCGTCGCCTGTATGTGTACGAACAGCGTGTGCGTGGGCGTTTCAATGCCATCAACGACACCTTGAAGGTCATATCGTCCCTCCAGCACGAGCGCGATTTTGTCGCCCGTGCCCAGAATCTGGCCCGGGAGTGTCTCGGCTATGAACTGCCCCAGGGACTGCTCGACGACGCCTGGGTGACCGGACTGGATTTACGTGCCCTGCAAGCCCACTGCGTGTTCAGGAGCTTCAAGGAAAGTGTCGATCAGGCCGAACAGGATCAGGCCCCCTGGCGCGAGCGCATGACGCTGGATGCGGGTTTCTTCCAGTCATGCGGTTTCCACACGGTGGACATCAGCCCCTGTGCGGATGGCCGCCTGCAGGGCTTGCTGCCCTTTGTATTCAGGTTTGCGCCCAATGATGCCGTATACGTGAAGGCGTATGCGGGGGCCATGTTCGATGTCGAATCCGACGTGGCCGACTGGACCCACCGCGAGCTGGACCGCCTGAGTGGCGGCATCCCGGGCGGCGAGGAAGCCAATTATCTGAAAGTGGCCGTCTATCACTACAGTACGTCCAACCCCTGTCAGCAAGGCTGCGCTTTTCATGCCAGCAACGACTTGCATGCCGTGGAGCATGCCCTGGGCCGGTTGAACGAATTGCGCGATGCCGTGGAAAACACCTTCGGTCGTGGTGCGGCGCCCGCCATCCTGATGATCGGCATGGATACGGATACCGATGCCCTGAGGATTCACGTGCCCGACGCCAGTGGTGTGGTCAATGCCCACCGCTACGTCGATTCGGCCGCCCTCTACCGGGCGACCCTGGGCCAGAGCCGGGATGCGGCCCGGGCCAGTATCGAGGCCGCCGTGAGCGCCGCTGAACAGGCCGAGGGTTGGGGCCATGGCATGGGCGCATGTCAGCCGGGCATGAGACGGCTGATCCTGGCCTTGCTGGAAGCCAACCTGTCCCAGATTGAATATGTCATCCAGCATCACGCCGGGCGCTACACCGTCATTGGCCATGACGAGGAACTGATCTGTGCCGGCGAGGCCACGACCCATGTGCAGCTACGCAACATGTATTACTACGCCCATCTCGACACCGTGGAGGAGGGTGCGGCGGACATGGATGTGGGCATCAAGATATTCACGGGCCTCAATTTGCGTCACGGCCTGGCTGTACCGGTGCTGGTGCACTTCCATTATTCCTCCCGCGTGCCCGGGTCCCGGGACCGGGCCATTCAGCGCTGCCGACGCGTCAAGTCGGCCATTGCAGCACGCTACCCGCAGCTCGATGCCGGCGGCCAGCTGTATTGCCAGATGGCCGTCAGTGACCTGCATGGCGGGGAACGCCTGGGCTTCATAGAGGACGAGGTGGACAACCATGGCCATTGATGGGTCACGTATCGTGCTGGAGGCACAGGGATGAAGATCATGCGCGTCGAAAAGACGCTCGTATCCACCAATCGGCTGGAGAGCTTCGGTCACCGTCCCCTTCTGGTGGTTCAGGAAAAGGCGGGCGGGGCCCGTAGCGTAGCCGTGGATGCGGTGGGCTGCGTGCCGGGTGACTGGGTCATATGCGTGGGCTCGTCGGCGGCGCGGGAAGCGGCTGGCAGCAAGGAATATCCCTCGGATCTGACCATCGTCGGGATCATCGACCGTTGGGAAAGCGAGGTCGCCTGATGGAGATCATGAAAGTGGTGGACGAACTGGTCTGTACACGCCGGGTCCCGGGTCTCAAGGCCTCCTCCCTGCGCATACTGGCCAGCCAGCAGGGCGCGTTGTCCGTGGCCACGGACCCGGTGGGCGTGCCCATAGGAAAATGGGTGTTCACCAGCAGCGGCAGTGCGGCCCGGCTGGCCATGCCGGATGTGAAGACCATGACCGACCTGACCATATGCGGGATCATCGACAACTGGGATGAAGCGGCATGAATGGATTGCCGGGTGGAAGCACGCGGCAGGCAAGGAGTAGTGAGATTGGACGCGATCTGTCGGCAGTACGAGCGGACGTGAACTTTTTTAACGTTGTACACAGTAAGGAGTAATGAAATGGCTGAACGTATGGGTATTGCGCTGGGCATGATCGAAACCCGTGGCTTGGTGCCGGCAATCGAAGCGGCTGATGCCATGACCAAGGCTGCCGAAGTGCGCCTGATCGGTCGTCAATTCGTGGGTGGTGGCTACGTGACCGTGCTGGTGCGCGGTGAGACCGGTGCCGTCAACGCCGCTGTTCGTGCGGGTGCCGACGCTTGCGAACGTGTGGGTGATGGCCTGGTGGCTGCCCACATCATCGCCCGCGTGCACAGCGAAGTGGAAGGCATCCTGCCGACCGCCCCCACCGCCTGATTTGGCACAACCACAAATCAACTCATTACATAGGAGCTACAAATGGCTAACTCGACTGGTATTGCCCTGGGCATGATCGAAACCCGTGGCCTGGTGCCCGCGATCGAAGCGGCTGACGCCATGACCAAGG
>DYHB01000132.1:1968-5885 GCA_020724415.1 Thiobacillus sp. | reverse complement strand
GTTCATGGACTGGCATCAGAGCCAAAAGGTTCACCACCAAGGCCACTGGGATCAGTGCCCCCCCTTGTCGGCACTGATCCGGTCCATGATGGCAAAGAGCACACCGGAAATCACGAAGGTCATGTGGATACCCACCTTCCAGGCCAGTTGCTCGTTGGTCAGGTGCTCCACGTGCATGAAGGCCTTGAGCAGTTCGATGCCGGAGATGGCCACGATGGAACCGATCAGCTTCATCTTCAGTTCAGCGAACCCCACGTGGCCCATCCAGCCGGGCCAGTCCTCGTGTTCGGCGGCATCGAAGCGGGAGACGAAATTCTCGTAGCCGGCAAAGACGATGATGATGAGGAGGTTGGCCACCATGACCACGTCCACCAAGGTGAGCACCCCGATGATGACGTCCCCGCCTTCGGCAGTGAACACCATGGGTACGAAATGGATGAACTCCTTGACGAACTTCACCAGCAACAGGGCCAGGGCCAGGACCAAGCCTATATAGAATGGCACCAGCAGCCAACGGCTGGCAAAGAGGTATTTTTCCAGTTGGGTTTCCACGTGTTTCATGGCGCGGCTTTCTCTCGGTTACGGGTGGCATACAGACTGGCCGCCACGGAAGTGAAGAGTATGAGGGCGACGATGCCCAATGCCAAGCCGATAGGCACCTTGTAAAACCCGGCCACCAGCATCTTGGTACCGACAAAGACCAACACCATGGCGAGGCCATATTTGAGCAGGTGGAAGCGGTCGTTCATGTCCGCCAGCAGGAAATACAGGGAACGCAGGCCCAGGATGGCGAAGATATTCGAGGTGAACACAATGAAGGGATCGGTGGTGATGGCGAAAATGGCCGGTATGCTGTCCACCGCAAAAATCACGTCCGAGGTCTCGATCAGTACCAGCACCAGGAACAGGGGCGTGAACCAGCGCACCCCATCCTTCATCACTGTAAAGCGTTCTTCATGGTAATCATGGGTGATGCGCAAGTGGTTGCGCATCCATTTCAGGATGGGATTGTTGGCCAGGTCCGATTCTGCCTCGGCGAAGATCAACATCTTGAAGCCGGTGATGACCAGGAAAACGCCGAAGACATACAGGATCCAATGGAACTGCTGCACCAGCCAGGCACCGCCCAGAATCATGGTGGCGCGCATGACGATGGCACCCAGCACACCGTAGATCAACACCCGACGCTGATATTCCGCCGGCACGGCGAAATACGTGAAGATCATGATGAAGACGAAGATGTTGTCCACCGAGAGGGACAATTCGATCAGGTAACCGGTCAGGTACTCCAGGGCTTTGGCATTGGCCACTTCGCGCCCCAGGGTGCCGTCCAGCCACCACCACAGGAGTCCGCAGAAGGTCAGGGACAGGCTGACCCACGTACCGGTCCAGGCCAGAGCCTCCCGGGCAGAAACCCGATGGGCCTTTTTTCCGCCCAGGACAAAAAGATCCAGGGCCAGCATGACCAATACGAAGGCAATGAAGCCGACCCAGAACCAAGGGGTGACGACGGAGGCAAGTTCCATGGATATCGTGCCGATAAATTGGGTGGGAACACGAAACGGGCGCGGCCTTGCGACCGCGCCCGTGACAGGATCGGATCGGAAAGATCAGCGGATTTCGACGTTGGCCTCCAGGGCCGCGATACGCTCCTCCAGGGGCGGGTGGGTCATGAACAGTCGCTTGATGCCCCCCGACTTGGCGCCGCTGATGCCGAAGGCGGCCATCTTTTCCGGCAGGGGCTGGGGATCATGCACCGCCTGCAAACGCTTCAGGGCATTGATCATGGCCTTGCGCCCGGCCAGGCTGGCACCGCCCCGGTCGGCGCGGAATTCCCGCTGGCGGGAGAACCACATGACAATGATGGAAGCCAGCACGCCCAGGATCAATTCCGCCACGATCATGGTGACGAAAAAGGCCGGCCCATGGCCATGCTCGTTCTTGAACACCACCCGGTCCACAGTGTGACCGATGACCCGGGACAGGAACATGACAAAGGTATTCACCACCCCCTGGATCAGCGCCATGGTGACCATGTCGCCATTGGCGGCGTGGGCGATCTCGTGGCCCAGCACGGCCTCGGCCTCTTCCCGGGTCATGTTGCGCAACAGGCCCGTGGAGACCGCGACAAGGGAGCTGTTCTTGGTCATGCCGGTGGCAAAGGCATTCACCTCGGGCGAGTCCCAGATGGCCACTTCGGGCATCTTGATCCCGGCCGCCTGGGCCTGACGGGCCACGGTCTGCACCAGCCAGAGTTCCTCCTGGGTGCGCGGGTCGGTAATGACCTGGGCACCCACCGACTTCTTGGCCATCCACTTGGACATGGCCAGGGAGATGAAGGAGCCGCCAAAGCCCATGACAGCGGCAAAAATCAGCAGGGAAGTGAGATTCAGACCCTGTTCATTCAGGTAGGGCTCCACCCCCAGCAGGCGCATGGTGATGGACAACACAAAAACAATGGCCAGGTTGGTGGCAAGGAAAAGAGCGATGCGCTTCATGGCAACCTCCAGACATTAAGTGACAGTGACAGAGCCTACAGCAGGCCAAAGATCAGATAAAGTCGATTATAGTTAATATAGTCTTCGTCTATTACGAAGTATTACCATGAACTACAAACACCTCCACTATTTCTGGACAGTGGCCCGTAGCGGCGGCATTGCCCGGGCCGCAGAACGGCTGCATCTTACTCCCCAGACCATCAGCGCCCAAATCAAACTGCTGGAAGAAGATTTGGGTGCCCCGCTGTTCCAGCCGGTGGGGCGAGGCCTGGAATTGACCGAGTCCGGCCGACTGGCCCTGGGCTTTGCCGACGAGATTTTCCACTTGGGAGATGCCCTGCGCCTGACTTTGGGACAACACCAGGCCCAGCCTACCCTGCCCTTCCGGGTGGGGATCACGGATGGCGTGCCCAAGGCCATTGCCTATCGCTTGCTGGAACCTGCCGTGGCAGGCATTGAAGGCCTGCGGCTCATGGGCCGGGAAGGCAAGCTGGAACGCCTGCTGGCTGAACTTGCGCTGAATCGCCTGGACATGGTGATTGCCGACCGCCCCATTCCCGGCAACATCAACGTTCGTGGCTACAGTCATGCCCTGGGCGCCAGCCGGGTTGCCCTGTTTGCCGGCGCTGAGCTGGCCGCAGCCTGCGTCGACTTTCCCGCCTGCCTGAACCAGGCGCCGATACTGGTTCCGGGGGATGACACTCTGGTTCGCGCCCGGCTGGAAGAATGGCTGGAAAAGGAAGGGCTCACGCCACGGATCGTGGGTGAATTTGACGACGATGCCTTGTTGCGGGCCTTTGGCCAGGCCGGACAAGCCTTCTTCCCAGGGCTGGCGGTACTGTCAGATGAAATCCAGCGCCAACACGGTGTGCGCATGATTGGCGAGATTGAGGCCATCCAGGCCGAGTATTACGCCATAACGGGGGCCAGGCGCCTGACCCACCCCGCCAGCCGGAAAGTCACGGATGCAGCCCATCAACTCCTGTTGTGAGGTCTGGCCGGCGAGCAGGGCCTAGTTCTGAAGATCGACCCGGCTGGTAAACATGAGCAAGCCATAGTCCCGGTCATAGCTGGCTTTCAGACGCGCCACGATGCGCTGGCACAAATCCGCCTCACCCACCACCTCGATGCGGATATTGCCCCCCGCTGTCCATTTACCGGTGCGCAGCCCGTGGGTACCCCGTCCCCGAGCTTCGGATATGGTATAGCCCTTGGCCCCTTCGGCCATGATCTCGTTGATCAGGGTATCTTCGAGAAAGGCTTCGGAAAGGATGGTCAGCAATACCATGTCGCTCATGCTCAGAGTACTCCGATCTGGTGGATCCATTGGGCCATCCACAAATAGATGGGAATGCCCAGGAAGATGTTGAAGGGGAAGGTCATGCCCAGGGACGCTCCGATGGACAGGGCCGGGTTGGC
>DYHB01000132.1:0-1868 GCA_020724415.1 Thiobacillus sp. | reverse complement strand
CCCTTGAACAGGTCGAAGAAGAGCTTGTCCAGGGGCTTGATGCCCTCCGCCCCGGCCAGGAATCCGATCACCAGTCCTCCGGCCAGCAGGTAGATGCTCTTGCCGAAGAACACTTCATGCAGCAGCCGGCCCCAGCGCACCTGACCTTGTCCATGCTTGGCCAGAATGACCCCGATCACCAGGGCAGGAATCTCCAGGAAGACCAGGAACACGATCAGGTAGCCTTCGAAATCCAGCGCTTCCTGGCCTAGCAGGGTAATCCCCACCGAGAACGTGACCACGCTGACCGAGCCATAGTGGGCGGCGATGGAAGCGGCGTCGGCCCGACGCATGCGGCCCAGGTAACGCAGGATTGGAAAGGCCACCAGGGGAATGAGGGCACCCACCAGGACGATGATGATGCTGGGCCCCACCAGATCGAGCACATCGTGCTTGGCCAGTTCCACCCCGCCCTTGAGTCCGATCGCCAGCAGGATGTAGATGGACAGGGCCTCATAAATGCTGCCCGGGATCTTGAGATCGGAACGCAACAGACCCGCAGCCACGCCGAGCACGAAGAACAACACCACGGGTTCAAAACTCATCATCCTCTCCTGCCACGCCGCCGCTTATCTCGCAGGACGCCTGGCGCCGGTTACTCGTCCTCGTCCAGCTCCGGATCCCAGCCTCGGTCGCGAGCCCTGTTCATGGCCCACTGGTACAGTTCAACGTGGAGCGCACGCAAGTCGTCGGGCAGGCGGCTGGGCAGATTGCCATACTCGTCCCAGCGCCGGTTCACCTGATCCATCAATTGCTGCATCTGCTGCAAATCCCAGCCGGCACAATCCTGGTCCCGGGGCAGGAGCCCGAACAGCCAGGCATCCAGGACAATGCGGCCCAAAGTGGTGATGCCATGGGTATCCTGATGGAAACCGGCGTAGGTCATTTTGTCGCCCATGGTGCTACTCCACCCATTTGCCCAGATAGGCATTGATCACATCCAGCACCGCCTGGGCCTTGATGACCAGCCCCAGATCGATCATCTCCGACCCCATGACCATGCCGGAATTGTTGGCAGGTACCGGGACGGGCACCAGATGATTGGCCTCTTCCCGGAAGAATACCGCTGCCACCACCCCCGCGAAGAGAAACTTGCGGCCTGATGTCTGGCTCGGCCGGATGGGATCCGGCTGGTACACGAACACGGGGCTGCCGCTGGAGCCCGGGTAGACCGCGGCATCGATCAGGAATTCCGGCCTGCCTTCGAAATCCAGGGCCATGGGCGTCGCCGTGGTGCCGCGGCGCAGAATCGGCATCAGGTTCACCTGATCCCACACCCCGCTGGGATAGCCCACGAACAGCACTTCCTCCAGGGCATCCAGGGCACGCAGGGTCGCGGCATCCGGTGCCAGGCTGCTGTCGATCATGTGGTAATACAACTCCACGCCCCGCTCCCGAGCCGCCTGCTCCAGGGGCCGCATGGGAATGATCGCCAGGTCCACCTCCGGGTCCGGATGCATGAACCAGGCCTGGGGAAAGTCCTCGATGTTGAGTTGAAACCGCAACCCGAAGACCGGCTGGCCATTTTTTTTCTGGGTGAACACCAGCCCCCCCCGGCGCACCCCGTCCACCAGGTGCCGGTTGGTGACGATGAACGTCTGATTGCCCCTGGGGTGGGCATGGTTCACGACAAAGGCCGTGCCGGAACCCTCACTGCCGTCCTCCAGCACGGTATCGACACGGATGGTGTTGAAGAGCAGCTTCTTGGTTACGGAGTTGATTTCCATGGCAGGCTTTCAGTTGCGGTTCAGGCGCGTGCGGGCTTGACCACGCAGAACAGGTCTTCCTTTGCGGCATCCCCCAAGCGCTCGTAAATGTCAGAAATGGCC
>DYHB01000131.1 GCA_020724415.1 Thiobacillus sp. | reverse complement strand
CTGGTGGCGGCCCTGCTCCATGACGTCATGGAAGATACCGGCATATCCCGGGAACAGATCGCCCAGGAGTTCGGAGCCCCGGTAGCCGACCTGGTGGACGGGGTCACCAAGCTGGACAAGCTGCATTTCGAGACCAAGGCCCACGCCCAGGCCGAAAATTTCCGCAAGATGCTGTTGGCCATGGCCCGGGACATCCGGGTCGTACTGATCAAACTGGCCGATCGCCTCCACAACATGCGCACCCTGGAGGCCATGTCCGAGGAACAGCGCCAGCGCATCGCCACGGAAACCATCGAGATTTATGCGCCCATCGCCAACCGGCTGGGCCTCAATGCCCTCTACCATGAGTTGCAGGATCTCTGTTTCCAGAACCTCCACCCCACCCGATTCAGGGTCCTGGAGAAGGCCATCTCCGCTTCCCGAGGCGACCGACAGGAAGTGGTGGGCAAGATTCGCGAAGCCATCGTCAACAAGCTGCACGACTGCCAGATCGAGGCCGATGTCAGTGGACGGGAGAAACACCTCTACAGCATCTATCGCAAGATGCAGGAGAAGCACCTGGCCTTCACCGAGGTGTTCGACATCTACGGTTTCCGGGTCATCGTCGCCGACGAGCGCCACTGCTACCTGGCCCTGGGCGCCCTGCATGCCCTGTACAAGCCCATTCCCGGCAAATTCAAGGATTACATCGCCATTCCCAAGGCCAATGGCTATCAATCCCTGCACACCACCCTGTTCGGCCCCTATGGCGCCCCGGTGGAGGTGCAGATTCGCACCCAGGACATGCACCGCCTGGCCGATGCGGGGGTGGCGTCCCACTGGCTTTACAAGACCGGGGAAACCCAGCTTTCCGAGGTCCAGAAAAAGACCCACCAGTGGCTGCAAAGCCTGCTGGACATCCAGGCCGACAGTCGGGACTCGGTGGAATTCCTGGAGCACATCAAGGTGGACCTGTTTCCGGACGAGGTCTACGTGTTCACGCCCAAGGGCAAGATCATGGCCTTGCCCCGTCGGGCCACGGCGGTGGACTTTGCCTACGCCGTACATACCGACATCGGCAACCATTGCGTGGCGGCCCGGATCAACGGCGACTACATGCCCTTGTCCACCCCCCTGAAAAACGGCGACCGGCTGGAAATCATCACATCTGAAAGTGCGCGTCCCAATCCCACCTGGATCCACTTTGCCGTTACCGGTAAGGCCCGGGCCCATATCCGGAGTGCCTTGAAACATGCCCATATCAAGGAATCCATCGCCCTGGGCAAGCAACTCTTCAACCAGGCTCTGCGCGCCCTGGGCGCCCATCCGGATGAAATCGACCCCGGCCGCTGGGAACCCCTGCTGAAGGAAAGCGGCCGCACCATGGACGAATTCCTGGCCGACATCGGCCTGGGCAAGCGACTGGGCGTGGTGGTAGCACGCCAGTTGCTGGCCCAGGACAGCGAGGTGGCGCCAAAGCGTCCGCCGGGTCCCATGTACATTCGGGGCGCCGAGGGTGTGGCCGTGCGTCTGGCCAAGTGTTGCCGACCCATCCCCGGCGACCCCATCCTGGGCCAGATCAAGAAGGAGCAGGGCCTCATCATCCATACCCACGACTGCCCCCAGGTCGCCCACTATCGGGAAGACCCCGACAAATGGGTGGACGTGGAATGGGCCCCGGATATCGAAAAGGCCTTTGACGTGAACATCAAGCTCACCGTGGCCAACAAACGCGGCGTCCTGGCCAAGGTGGCCAGCAGCATTTCGGCCGAAGGCTCCAACATCGATGATGTCCATATGGAAGAGGAATCCGACAACTACACCAACCTGTACTTCACTGTTCAGGTACAGAATCACGTCCATCTGGGCCGCCTGATGCGCGCCCTGCGCGGGCTGGAAGAGGTGGTGCGGGTCATACGGCTCAAGGGCGGGGCGGATGGCCGGCCCAGAAACATCGTCTAACCTCCTGAGGAATTCCATGAACAAGTCCATCATTGCCACCGAGGCAGCCCCCCAGGCCATCGGTACCTACTCCCAGGCCGTACAGGCCGGCAACACCGTCTACCTGTCCGGCCAGATCGGCCTGGACCCGGCAAGCATGGTCATGGTGGAGGGGATCGAGGCTCAGATCCACCAAGTCTTCCGCAATCTGCAGGCGGTCTGTCAGGCGGCCGGGGGGGGGCTGGGCGACATCGTCAAGATCAATATCTTCCTGACGGACCTGGGAAATTTCGCCTTGGTCAACGAGATCATGGCCCAATACTTCAAGACGCCCTACCCGGCCCGGGCGGCCGTGGGCGTGGCCAGCCTGCCCCGCAATGCCCTGGTGGAGGCCGATGCCGTCTTGGTCCTGAACTGACTTCAGGCGTGGCCAAGGCAGGACCCGACCGGGATCAGATCGCCCGCAAGCTGGGCTACGACCGTGCGGCCGACCTGGTGTTGCACCTCCCCCTGCGCTACGAGGATGAAACCAGACTCACGCCGGTCGATGCCGCCCCACACGGCCAACCGGTGCAGGTCGAGGCCACGGTGGTGGAACAGGAGGTCCGTAGACATCCCCGGCGCCAGCTCATCGTCACCTTCCGGGACAGTCATCCGGACATGCCTGAGGACACCCCGCCCATACGCTTCCAATCCCGCTGGCTGCATTTTTATCCCAGCCAGTTGACCCAACTGGCTCCCGGCGTCCGGGTCCGCCTGTTTGGTGAGCTGCGCCCGGGCCTCTTCGGCAGTGAGATGGTCCATCCGCGGTACCGGGTGGTCAAGCCTGAAACTCCCCTGGCCGACGAACTGACCCCGGTCTATCCTACCGTGGCCGGGATATCCCAGGCCGCCATCCGCAAAGCCGTGCAGGCAGCCCTGGCGGAGGGCCCGCTTGAAGAAACCCTGCCCGAATGGCTGCTGGCGGACCTGGGCTTACCCCCCTTCAAGCAGGCCGTGTTGCAGCTCCACCGCCCCCCCCCTGATGGTCCGCGGGCTCAGCACGACACGACCCAGGCCTGGCGTCGCTTGAAGTTCGACGAGTTGCTGGCCCAGCAGCTTTCACTCCGCCAGTACCGTTCGGCACGACAGCAAGTACAAGGCCGCGCCTTGCTCGATCATGAGGGTTTGACCGACCGTTTGTTGAAAGGCCTGCCCTTCCGCCTCACCGCTGCCCAAGACCGTGCCTGGACCGAAATCCGGCGCGACCTGGCCGGGGACCATCCCATGCACCGGCTGCTCCAGGGCGATGTGGGGAGCGGCAAGACCTGTGTCGCGGCCCTTGCGGCCCTGACGGCCGTCGGCAGTGGGCACCAGGCGGCGGTCATGGCGCCGACGGAGATCCTGGCTGAGCAACTGTACTTGAAATTCACGGAATGGCTGACTCCCCTGGATATCCCTGTGGTATGGCTGGCCGCCGCCTTGAAGCCCAAGGCCCGGCAATCCGCCCTGGAAGCCCTGGCCTCGGGCCAGGCCCGGGTGGGTATCGGCACCCATGCGCTGTTCCAGGAGGAAGTCCGATTCCAGTCCCTGGCCTTGGCCGTGGTGGATGAACAGCACCGATTCGGCGTTGAACAGCGACTGGCCCTGCGCGACAAGGCCAACACTGACCTGACGGGCCACGCCCCCCACCTGCTGATGATGTCTGCCACTCCGATACCCCGCAGCCTGGCCATGAGCTACTACGCCGACCTGGATGTATCGGTCATCGACGAGTTGCCCCCCGGGCGCACCCCGATACTCACCCGGGTCATCGGCCAGGGCCGGCGCATGGAAGTGATCAACCGACTGCGGGACCTCTGCCTGGCAGGTGCCCAAGCCTATTGGGTATGTCCCTTGGTGGAAGAATCCGAGAAGCTGAACCTCAAGGCGGCGCTGGACACCCAGGCAGAACTGGCCCAGGCCCTTCCCGACCTGGAGGTGGGGTTGATCCACGGGCGCATGAAGGGGGACGAAAAGGCCCAGGTCATGGGGCGCTTCAAGGCGGGCGACATCCATCTGCTGGTGGCCACCACGGTCATCGAAGTGGGGGTGGATGTCCCCAATGCCGGCCTGATGGTGATCGAACATGCCGAGCGCATGGGGCTGGCCCAGTTGCACCAGTTGCGCGGACGGGTGGGCCGGGGTGCCAGGGAATCGGCCTGCATCCTGCTCTATGCAGCGCCCCTGTCGGACACCGCCCGTCGCCGACTGGCCATCATCCGGGACCACCATGACGGCTTTGCCATCGCCCGGGCCGATCTGGACATGCGCGGCCCGGGGGAATTCATGGGCGCCCGGCAATCGGGCCAGGCCATGCTTCGCTTCGCCGATCTGGAGGCCGACCTGGACCTTCTTGAAGCGGCCAGATCAAGAGCCGACCGACTCCTGAGGGGAGACCCGGCGCGGGTCGTGGCCCACCTGGCCCGCTGGCTGCCCCGAGGGCTGCGGCTTTCCCAGGTTTGAGCTCCGCCCCTGGTCCTGTGATCGGGTTCATAGTCCCCTGAAGCAGACCCGATTATCCTGGGCTTTCCTTTGTATCAGTCCTGCCCAAGACAACATCATGACCACTCCATCCCGTTTTCTCATGCCCGCCCTGGTGACACTGGTCCTGCTGGGCAGTGGCTGTGCATCCAAGCCGGCACCCCAGGAAGTGACCAAGGCCATCGCCGAAGCGCGGTTGCCCATCGCCCAGATCGACCGGGGGGTGCTGATCTGGCTGCCGGACCAGGTCCTGTTTGAAACGGGCAAGGCCGAATTCAAGCAGGAATTGGCCCAACCCTACCTGGACAAAGTGGCGCGGCTGCTCACCGAAAAGACCGACAAGAAGGTGGCGCTGGAGGGCCATACCGACAACGTAGGCTCTGCCGAATTCAACCTGGCCCTCTCGGCCCGTCGGGCTGAATCCGTGCGCCAGGCCCTGCTCAGTCGGGGCGTGCCCCAGGAGCGACTGGAAACCGCCAGTTTCGGCCTGACCCAGCCGGTGGCCCCCAACGATACCGATGTCGGGCGCGCCCTCAACCGCCGGGTGGAGGTCATCGTCCTGGACGAGACCGTGGCCAACATCACCCGGGGAGAACCTGAAAACAGCTTTGAAGCCGCCTTCGAAAAGCTCAAACAGATGTTCGGCCAGCCCATCCCGCGGGAAATCCAGTAACGGTCCCCAACGTGACTCAGGGCAAACACAATCCCATGCGTCGCCGGCTGGTCCTGTCGGCCATGGCCGGACTCCTGGCCCCCATGGCCATCCGCCCAGCCCTGGCCGCACCGTCCGGGAAGCGGCTGGCGGTGGTCCTGGGCGGCGGATCTGCCCGGGGGTTCGCCCACATCGGCGTGGTCAAGGCCCTGGACGCTGCGGGCATACGACCTGACTTGATCGTGGGTTGCAGCGCGGGCAGTCTTGTGGGGGCTTTCTGGGCCGGAGGCTACTCCGGCGCAGCCATGGAAACCCTGGCACTGAAGGTCCGGGATTCCGAAATCATTGATCTGGTCAGCGGGAAAACCCAGTCTGGTCTGGTGGCGGGCCGAAGCCTGCAGAATTTCGTGAATTTCGGTCTCAAGAACCAGCCCATCGAGCGGCTCAAAATACCCTTTGCGGCGGTGGCCACCCGCTACCCGTCCGGAGACCTTACGGTCTTCCAGGACGGTGACCCGGGTTTTGCCGTACGTGCCTCATGCAGCATACCCGGGGTATTCATTCCGGCATCAGCCATGGGCAATGATTTCCTGGACGGGGGGCTGGTCAGCCCCATTCCGGTGGCCACCGCGCGAAAACTGGGGGCGGATCTCGTGGTGGCCGTGGACGTGGGCGGCCCGGATCCCTCCGCAGACCCTGGGCGCAGCCTGTACAGCATTGTCATGCGCTCCTTCGAGATCATGAGCGAATCCCTCCGTCAGCATGAAGGCAAGAGTGCGGACATTCTCATCCGCCCGGACATCAGCCGCATCCAAAGCACGGACTTCAGCGCCCGG
>DYHB01000130.1 GCA_020724415.1 Thiobacillus sp. | reverse complement strand
ATGATCGTCCCGGAGCGGGATTTCGACCGGGTGGCCGAGTTCGTCAATGCCCAGCCGGAGATCGCCCACAACTACCGGCGCGAGCACGAGTTGAACATGTGGTTCGTGGCGGCCGCCGACAGTGCGGAAAAGGTGGAGGCCGCGTTTCGCTACATCGAGACCCTGTCCGGGCTCAAGGTGTACCGCTTTCCCAAGGAGCGGGAGTTTTTCGTGGAATTGAAACTACAAGCCTGAGGCGCCCCCATTCACAAGAGAGAAAGGAACATGACCATGACCGAACCCACCCTGTATCAAAGGCTTGGCGGCTACGATGCGATCGCCGCCGTATGCGCCGACCTGATCCCCCGCCTGAGGGCCGATGCCCAGCTGGGCCGATTCTGGGCCCACCGGGGCGAAGACGGCATCCAGCGGGAATACCAGTTGCTGGTGGATTACCTGTGCAACGCCGCCGGCGGCACCATGTATTACACCGGTCGGGACATGAAGCTCTCCCACCGGGGCATGGGCATCAGCGCCGGTGACTGGGATGTTTTCATGGGCCATCTGAACGCCACCCTGGACCACTTCCAAGTCCCCGCAGCGGAGCGCAACGATGTGGTGGCCTTCATCCAGTCCACCCGGGATGACATGGTGGAATGCTGAGCCCGTCATGAACATGGCCGACCCGATCCCCCCAGCCCAGGCCGACCCGACCGATCTGGCCCTGATCCTGGCCACCCAGGCCGGCCTGCCCCTGGTGGCCCGGCCCTACCACGCCCTGGCAGAACAACTGGGCATGTCGCCCGAGGCGGTCATGCAACGCCTGAACGCCATGTTGGACCGGGGTGTCATCCGTCGCGTCGGGGTGGTGCCCAACCACTACGCCCTGGGTTACAGGGCCAATGGCATGACCGTCTGGGACGTGCACGACAGCCGGGTGGATGCCCTGGGCGAACAGGTGGGCCGGCTGCCCTTTGTCAGCCACTGTTATCGTCGCCCCCGGGCCGGGTCCCGCTGGCCCTACAACCTGTTTGCCATGGTGCACGGCCATGACCGGTCCGAGGTCGTCGGTTATGCGGCGACCATCGGACGCCTGCTGGGCCGGGATTGCCGGGCCAGCGACATCCTCTACAGCAGCCGGGTCCTGAAAAAGACCGGCCTGCGCCTCGGCGAATGACGTCCCGGTCCCATGGGCCCCGGATACGATGACGTTGCCGCCGCCCGATCCTAGGAGAGAGCCCCGTGTTCAGAGTCACCCAATACATGCAGGAACTGGTCACCCCCACACCGGCAGGCCCGCGGCGGGCCCCGCCCGGACCCGTGGTGATCTGGAATCTGGTCCGGCGTTGCAACCTGACCTGCAAGCACTGTTACTCCATATCGGCCGACAAGGACTTCCCGGGTGAGCTGAATACCGCCGGGGTATTCAAGGTCATGGATGACCTGAAGGCCGCCCGGGTGCCGGTGCTGATCCTGTCCGGGGGCGAGCCCCTGTTGCGCCCGGACATTTTCGACATCGCCCGGCGGGCCAAGGCCATGGGCTTCTACGTGGGCCTGTCCAGCAACGGCACCCTGGTGGACGAAGCCAATGTCCAGGCCATCGCCGACACCGGCTTCGACTACGTGGGCATCAGCCTGGACGGCCTCCGGGACACCCACGACCGCTTCCGGCGCAAGGAGGGTGCCTTCGAGGCGGCCCTGAACGGGGTGCGTCTTTGCAAGACCGCCGGTGCCAAGGTCGGCATCCGGCTCACCCTGGCCCAGGAAAACGCCCAGGATTTCCCGGCCCTGCTGGATCTCATGGAGACCGAGGGCATCGACAAGTTTTACCTGTCCCACCTGAACTACGCCGGGCGGGGCAACAAGAATCGCAAGGGCGACGCCCACTTCATGACCACCCGCACGGCCATGGACCTGCTCTTCGACCGCTGCTGGCGTCATGTCCAGACCGGCCGAGCCAAGGAATTCGTCACCGGCAACAACGATGCCGACGGCGTCTACCTGCTGCATTGGGTGGCCCGGCACTTCCCCGATCGCTACGAGCACATCCGGACCAAACTGGTGCAATGGGGCGGCAACGCCTCGGGCGTAAACGTGGCCAACATCGACAACCTGGGGGATGTTCATCCGGACACCATGTGGTGGAATTACCCTCTGGGCAACGTCAAGGAACGGCCCTTCGGCGAGATCTGGTCCGATGTCTCGGACCCCCTCATGGCCGGGCTCAAGCAAATGCCGCGACCGGTTCAGGAACGCTGTGCCCAATGCCTGCACCTGCCCATCTGCAATGGCAATACTCGGGTACGCGCCTGGCAGACCACGGGGAACTTCTGGGCCGAGGACCCCGGCTGTTACCTGACCGACGCGGAGATCGGCCTGGCCGAATCCGCCTCTGAGAACCTGGCCCTGGAGACATGAAATGAAACGATACCTTGCCTTGCTGATGGCCTTGTGGGGATGGGCCGGCCTGGCCGGCGCCGCCGAGACACCGGACCCGGAAAAACTCTACCAGACCCACTGCCTGTCCTGCCACGCCCCCAACCGGCTGGGGGGCATGGGCCCCACCCTGTTGCCCGAATCCCTGGCCCGACTGAAAAAGCCGGCCGCTTACACAGCCATTGCCGAAGGCCTGCCCGCAACCCAGATGCCCGGCTTCAAGGACATCCTCACGCCCGGGGAAATCCAGGTCCTGGCAGACTGGATCTACACCCCCAACAAGATCCCCCCCAAATGGGATGCCGACGATATCCGGGCCTCCCACATCGTCTACCAGGAGAACCGGGAACTGCCGGCCTACCCCGCGTTCAAGGCAGACCCCACCAACGTCACCCTGGTGGTGGAACACGGCGACCATCACATCAGCATCCTGGATGGCGACACCATGGAGCCGTTCCACCGCTTCCAGACCCGCTATGCCCTGCATGGCGGCCCCAAGTTCACCCCTGAAGGACGCTATGTGTACTGGGCCAGCCGGGATGGCTGGATCACCAAGTACGACCTGTGGAACATGGTGGTGGTGGCCGAGACCCGGGCCGGCATCAACACCCGCAACGTGGCCGTATCCAGCGACGGCCAGTACGTCATGGTGGCCAACTACCTGCCCCACACCCTGGTGGCCCTGCGCGGGGACGACCTGTCCCTGGTGAAGGTGATTCCCGTGGTGGGGGCCAACGGCAAGAGCTCCCGGGTTTCGGCCGTCTATGACGCCCGGCCCCGGTCCAGTTTCGTGGCCGCGCTCAAGGACATCCCGGAGGTCTGGGAAATCCCCTATGACGGGCGCCCGGTCTACAAGGGACTGGTCCACGATTACCAATACAAGGAAGCGATTCCGGAACCGGGGCCCTTGCCGGTGCGCCAGATCGTGGTGGATCACATCCTGGACGACTTCTTCTTCGACCAGGGCTACAACTACCTGATGGGCGCCTCCCGGGACGTACCCAAGGGCCAGGTGATCCACATGGGCGCCGGGCGCAAGATCGCCGACCTGGACATCCCCGGCATGCCCCACCTGGGTTCCGGCATCACCTGGGACTGGACCGACGACAAGGGGGTGGTCCGCCCGGTCATGGCTTCACCCAACCTGAAGGACGGCCACATCCAGGTCATCGACATGAAGACCTGGCAGACCCTGAAGGTGATTCCCACCGCCGGCCCCGGCTTCTTCCTGCGCAGCCATGAAAACACCCCCTACGCCTGGGCCGATGTCTTCTTCGGCAAGCACCGGGATGTGATGCACGTGATCGACAAACGCACCCTGGAAGTGGTGGCCGACCTGAAGCCGGAACCGGGAAAGACCGCCACCCACGTGGAATTCGACCGCTACGGCAAGTATGCCCTGGTCTCCCTGTGGGAAATGGACGGCGCCGTGATCGTCTACGATGCCAAGACCCTCAAAGAGATCAAGCGCCTGCCCATGAAGCGTCCGGTGGGCAAGTACAACGTCTGGAACAAGACCCGCCTGTCGGCCGGCACCAGTCATTGATGCCCCCGTGTGTGGCCCCGGCCACGCACGGGCAGGCTTGACCAGCATCAAAGCCGCCGAGGCCGGCTTCAGGCAAGCTCGCCCCATCATCGCACTTGGGGAAAACGCCATGCCCAGACTGACTTCCTTCCTGCAATGGGTCGGCCTGGAGCTGAGCCCGGTCACCCATCGAGAGCGTCTTGTCTCCGCCCTAGGCGGGCTGATCGCCATCCTGGCCGTATTCCTGGCCAGCAGTTCGATGCTCGGGCCGGAAGCGGCCCTGCCGGTGGTCGCTTCCATGGGCGCCAGCACGGTATTGCTGTTTGCCCTGCCCCACGGACCTCTGGCCCAGCCCTGGCCCATCTTCGGCGGCCACGTGGTCTCGGCCCTGATCGGAGTCACCTGTGCCCGCTGGATCGGGGACCCGGTCTGGGCCGGCGCCCTGGCCGTGGGACTGGCCATCGGGGCCATGCACTACCTGCGCTGCATCCACCCGCCCGGCGGCGCCACGGCCCTGGTGTCGGTCATCGGAGGGCCTGCCATCACCACCCTGGGGTACGACTTCGTCCTCACGCCGGTGGCCCTGAATGCCGTACTGCTCATCCTGGTCGCAGTACTGTTCAACGGCTTCTTTTCCTGGCGCCGCTATCCGGCCCACTTGCATCGGGTGCTGGATCGGGCGCCCCATCCGGAACCCTCTGCCATCCGGCATGAGGACTTTGTCTATGCCCTGAGCCAGCTGGATACCTATGTCGATGTCACGGAAGAGGACCTGTTGCGCATCTATGCCCTGGCCACCGGGCGGCACCAGAAACACGGTTCGGTTCAGCCGGGCTTGCCATCCGCCCGGGGCCGCCAGTAGAGGGGGGCAAAGCGCCAGGTCCAGACGCCATAGGAGAGCAACCACAGGGCACCGGCCCACACCATCAGGCCATGGGTGAACACCCCGGGGGCCAGATCAGGCAGCATGCGGACCAGGGCGGTAGCTTGCACCAGCCAGAACAGGCCCCGGGTGATCCGGTCCGCCTTGAGAGGCCGCCCGGAATGGCCCAGACTCACCCGGGTGGCCATGGCCAGCAACAGGCTGCCGAAGAAACCGATGCCCAGGGCATGCAGGGGCGCCAGGCCGAGCCGGACATGGGCCTCGGCCAAGGTCAGCAGACTGTCCAGGCCATACAGGATGAACGCCAGCGCACCCCAGGCAAAACCCATGTAGAGCATGGACAGCAGCGGTTCATGGAATGTCCGGGCGAACCCCCAGCGGACCAGGAACCAGACACACAGGCCGGCCAGGGGCAGATCCACCAGCCAGGTCCAGGCCGGCAATCCCAGGGCCTCCAGGAGACCATGCAGAAGGCTGGCCGCCACCATGAGCCAGAGGGGGCCGTAGGGCCGAAGAATGACATAGTTGGGCACGATCCGACTGGTGAAGAACGGCAGCATGCGGTGGCACACGGCTAGGAAGAGGGGGACCAGGAAGGCCCAGACCGACGCCGTCAAGGCCAGCGCCAGGATCTCGTCCCAGCCTTGGGCCAGGCCGAGCAGGAACAGCAGGGAAGCACCCAGGCCGCCGGCCAAGCTCCACCAGGCCAGCCAGGGCTGGCGCGGGTCCTGACCCGGAGGGCGCCGGACCAGGATCAGGAACAGGGCCTTCAAGCCGAGCCCCCAGCCCAGGGCATGGAGGGCCAAACCGGCCAGGGCGACGGGCAGGGACGTCAGTCCAAGCGACAACAGCAGGACGCCCAGACCCATCAGGCCTGCGGTAGCAATGCCTGCCCTCTGGCTGATCTTCGCCCCGTTGACCCAGTTGGGCAGGGCCGTGAACAGGAATCCGAAGATGAAAAAGGGAAACAGGCCCAGAAGCATGCCCCAGCCGTGCAGTGCGGCCTCCCCCGCCACCAGGTGCTCCGGGCTCCAGGTGGCGCTCACCCTGCCGGCCAGCACCGCACTCCACCACAGCATGGTCATCACCGACTGAAGTGCGCCCAGCA
>DYHB01000011.1:16335-41491 GCA_020724415.1 Thiobacillus sp. | reverse complement strand
CTCGGGGGGCAGGACATCCAGGTCGGGCCGGTTGCCGGTCACCTGGGTTTCCCATTCCGGTCGGGCGGTAAGGGCGCCGGCCTTCGCCGACTCCGCCTTGAGAGTCTGTATCCAGTGGTACCCCACCCTGCGCAAGCGCAAAGCCACACCCAATCGGAACAAATCATGCTCGGGGGTGTCGAAGTAGATGCTCAACAGCTTGCGTCGAGTGGCTTTGAGCCCCTTCAGCAAGGGATGGCGCCGGAAACGGGCAACGTCGCCCGGCGCCAGGGCCAGTTTCAGTTCAACCTCGGTGGACATGGCATACGATGGAAATGGTCACGGCTTTCAGGGTAGCATCACCCGCGTCCCAATGTGTTACAGCTGTCATGAGCCACTTGCCCCCCAGTGAATACCTCATCAACCGCGAACTCGGCATCCTGGAGTTCAATCGACGCGTGCTGGCCCAGGCCGATGATCCGGCCACTCCGCTGCTGGAGCGCCTGCGCTTCCTGTGCATCTTCTCCAGCAACATGGACGAATTCTGCGAGATCCGCCTGTCCGGCCTGAAGGAACAATTGCGGCTGAACCCTCACCATGAGGGGCCGGATGGACTGTCAGCCCGGGCCGCATTCAAACAGGTATCCAAGCTGTCCCACAGCATGGTGGCCCGGCAGTACGAGCTGCTCAACAAGGAAGTCCTGCCCGCCATGGCCCAGCAGGGCATCCGCTTCTACCGCCGGACCCACTGGACCCCGGAACAGGCCGAGTGGATCCGGGATTATTTCTTCAACGAGGTGATGCCGGTCCTTACCCCCATCGGCCTGGACCCGGCCCACCCCTTCCCCAACGTGCTCAACAAGAGCCTGAATTTCGCCGTGGAACTGGAGGGCAAGGATGCCTTCGGGCGCAGCTCCGGCAAGGCCGTGGTCCAGGCCCCGCGCAGCCTGCACCGGGTCATCCAGTTGCCCAACGAGATCGCGGGCTGCGAATACGGTTTCGTGTTCCTGTCCTCCGTCATCCATGCCCATGTGGGCGAACTGTTCTCCGGGATGCGGGTGAAGGGCTGCTACCAGTTCCGTGTGACCCGGAATTCCGACCTGTTCATCGATGACGAGGAAAACAAGAACCTGCGCGAACAGCTCCAGGGGGAGTTGCCCCATCGCCACTTCGGCAATGCGGTGCGGCTGGAGGTGGCGGACAATTGCTCCGAGGAAATGACGGCCTTCCTGCTCAAGCAGTTCCGGCTCAGCCATGACGACTTGTACCAGGTCCACGGACCGGTCAACCTGGTCCGCCTGATGAACGTGCCGGACCGGGTGGACCGGCCGGACTTGAAGTTCACGCCCTTCAACCCCGGCATTCCGGCTCCCCTGGCCCAGGAGGAAGACATCTTCGCCGCCATTCGCCGCGGCGACATCCTGCTCCATCACCCCTTCCAGACCTTCCAGCCCGTCATCGACTTCATCCGCCAGGCCTCGGAAGACCCCAACGTGATGGCCATCAAGCAGACCGTGTACCGCACCGGCACGGATTCGGAACTGATGCGCCACCTCATCTCCGCGGCCCAGAGGGGCAAGGAAGTCACCGTGGTGGTGGAACTTCTGGCCCGGTTCGACGAGGAAGCCAACATCAACTGGGCCGAGAAACTGGAGGCGGCCGGGGCCCATGTGGTCTATGGCGTGGTGGGCCACAAGACCCACGCCAAGATGGCCATGGTGGTGCGCCGGGAAGACGGCCGCCTCAAGCGCTACGTGCACCTGGGCACCGGCAACTATCACGCCCGCACCGCCCGCCTGTACACCGACTTCGGCCTGCTCACCTGCAATCCGGACCTGGGCCAGGACGTGAACGACGTGTTCATGCAGATCACCGGCCTGGGTGATGCCGGAGAACACACCTACCTGTGGCAATCCCCCTTCACCCTGCATCCCAACATCATCAAGGCCATCCGGAACGAGACCGAGAAGGCCCGCAACGGCGAGAAGGCCATGATCGTGGCCAAGATGAATGCGCTGCTCGAACCCAAGGTCATCGCGGCCCTATACGAGGCCAGCCAGGCCGGGGTGCAGATCGACTTGATCGTGCGCGCCGTTTGCGCCCTGCGCCCAGGGCTGAAGGGGATTTCCGACAACATCCGGGTCCGCTCGGTGATCGGTCGCTTCCTGGAGCACCACCGCATCTTCTACTTCTACAACGGCGGCCGGGAGGACATCTACCTGGCCAGCGCGGACTGGATGGACCGGAATTTCTTCCGCCGCATCGAAACCTGCTTCCCCTTGCTGGACCCGAAGATCAAGAAACGGGTCCTGAACGAAGGCATCAAACCCTACCTGAAAGACAACAGCCGCTCCTGGGACATGCATCCGGACGGCAGCTACCGGAAGCGGGCCCGCCGGGGTCGCGTGTTCGAGGCACACACCTTCCTGCTCAACCTGCTGGCAGCGAAGTCGTGACTTGATCCAGGCGCCAGGCGGCATTCGCCTGGCGCCACACCTTCAACTCCTGTTCCAGGGCCGCGCGTGTGAGCCGGTTGTCGGCCAGCCAGTCCTCCGGCACGTGCAGGGCGCACTGCCCGTTTTCGCAATGCAGGGCCATCCTGGGCGCTGCGCCATCCCTGCGGCTCATCTTGAACAGCACAGCCAGCCTCAGGCACAGAACCATGGGCCAGTCCCTGAAACCGGCCGGGAAGGCGATCTTGTCCAATCCGCCGCGACTGGCCCGCACCAGGGCCGCCAGCCGGGTCTGGTCACGTTTGGAAAAACCCGGCATGTCGGCATTTTCCAGGATGTACGCGCCATGCTTGTGGTAGCCCGAGTGGGCGATGCCGATACCCACCTCATGGAGGCGCGCCGCCCACGCCAGTACGCGGGCATCATCTTCGGTCATATCCGGCAAACCCGGCATGAGTTGCTGAAACAGCTGTCCCGCCAAGCGCGTCACGCGGCGTGACTGCCGGCCATCCACGTGATAGCGCCGCATGAATTGGGTGACCGTGACATCCCGCAGGTCGTGGTCGTGGACCCGGCCCAGAAGATCCAGCAGGATGCCCTCGCGCATGGCGCCCTGGGCCGTGGCCATCCGCTCGATGCCCAGTTCCCGGAACAGGGCGTACATGATGGCCAGCCCGCCCGGCAGGACCGGCTTTCGATCCCCCTTCAAGCCGGCCAGGGACAACTTGGCGGCCTGGCCTGCCTTGAGCAGCCGGTCGCGCAACCAGATCAGGCCCTCCAGGGTGATCTCGCCGTCGGATAGCCCATTCTGTAGCAGGATATCGCCCAGCGCCCGGGCCGTGCCGGAAGAACCCACGGCCTCGCGCCAGTAGTTTCTTTGAAACTGCCCGGCAATGGTCTGAATCTCCACCCGGGCCGCCGTTTCGGCCGCCTTCATGGCAGCCTTGTCCACGACCCCGCCGGGGAAAAAGCGGTTGGAAAATACCACACAGCCCATGCGCAGGCTTTCCCGGTCGCGGGGCTCATGGCCCACCCCCAGGATGCACTCGGTGGAGCCGCCACCGATGTCCACCACCAATCGGGTTTCCTCGCTCCTGGGCAAACTGTGGGACACCCCCAGATAGATCAGGCGGGCCTCCTCCCGGCCGGCCACGATCTCGATCTCGAATCCCAGCGCTTCCCTGGCACGGACCAGGAACTCAGGCGCATTCTTGGCCACCCGCAAGGCCGAGGTACCCACCGCCCGCACCGCCCCCGGCGGCATGCCCTTGAGCCGCTCGCCGAACTTGGCCAGACAGTTCAGGGCCCTGACCTGGGAGGCTGCATCCAGGCGCTTGTCTTCGGTCAGGCCACCGGCCAGGCGAACCGCCTCCTTGTGGGAATCGAGGTAATATAGCTGGGCGCCGTCCACCCGGGCAACCTGAAGGTGGAAGGAGTTGGAGCCCAGGTCAATGGCGGCGAGGGTGGGATATTCCTGCATCTTGGGTAAACCTGTCATCGAGTTGGGCCGGCAGGCACCGCCTGATCCGGCACGGGAGCCTGCTTGAGCACTGCAAGGCCGAGTTTAGCATTCACGTGGGTGTCTCCCGCCTCCTGGACCAGGGTAGCCTCCCGGCTCACGCGTGTCCCCGCGACCCCGCCCACCTGTATCAGTTCATCCATGATGGCCATGGCCCGACGCTCGGCCAGTTTCTCCAGGGTGGCCAGCGGCACTTCTTCCCGGGCCAGCAAACGCCGATACATGACTTCATGCAGATCGGCGCCGCGCAGCGCTTCCAGTTCCTCGGGCGGCAGCGGTTCTTCCTTGCCTTTGAAGACCCCCTTGAACCTGGAAAACAATTTGCCCATGCCCTCTTTCTGTTCCGGATTGGCCCGCTGATGGAACGACTGCAGGCGGGCCAGGGCCTCCTTGCCCATGCGCTCGGCATAGACACCTTCCAGGGCCGCCCGGGTCTTGGCATTGGCGGTGGAAATGGGCGGCAGATCACTATCCTGGGCGACCTTGATCCCCATGCGGGCGGCCACGGCACGACGCAATTGCTCCTCCTGCATGAAGGCCCGGTCTGCCTCAGGCTGGTAGACGCCCTTGACGGTCACGGCCAGGCCCGGACGCTTGGCCAGGGCCTGGGCCAGATGCATGAGTTTCTCCTTTTCCGGCGGCAGCAGACGGGCACTGCCCACCTCGAAGGCGATGGCCTCCATCTTTTCGGCGTTGCCTCCCAGCAGCGAACCCAAGGCCTTGAAGGGGGCCAGGACGATCTTGGTGATGACATTGACGATGGCCTTCCAGACAATGCTGCCATAGCTGAACTGGGGATCGTCCAGGCTGCCCGAGACGGGCAGGCCCAGATCGATCTTGCCCTCGCTGTCCTGGAGGATGGCGATGGCCAGGTCCAGGGGCAGATTCTTGGCGCCGGCACTCTCCACCCGCTCACCCAGGGTCAGCTTTTCCATGACGATCTGGTTGTCCCCCTGCAACTGGCGCTGCTGGATCTTGTATTCCAGATCCAGGGACAGCTTGCCGCTGGCGATGCGGCGTCCGGCAAAGGTCGCCGAGTAAGGCGTCAGGCGGGTCATTTCCACATTGCAGAACACGGTCTTGATATCCATGTAGCCGGTGGGATCGAACAGGTTCAGCTGTCCGGCGGCCCGGGCCAGGCCATAGTCGTCCACCCGGCCTTCCAGCTCCAACTGAGCGGGCCCGGCGCCGGCCACCGAAGTGATATCGTTCACGTGGCCCGCCAGCCCGTGGATGCGGGTACCAAAGGGAAAGGCCAGGGACAGGTCGGCAAAATCCAGCTCGCCGTCGGACAGCTTCATGCGCTCCACTGCAAGGGTGAAGGGCTTGCCGGCCGCAGCCGCAGCCTGGACCTCGGCCTGGGCGGCGTCCGCTTCTGGCCGCGGGCTGGCCGCCGGCTTGAATATGGCCGTCACGTTGATGCTTTTGTCCGGGTTGATGATGAGCTTGCTGCCCAGGCCCTCCAGACTCAGCAGACCGATGTCCATGCGTTCCGAATCCACCTTCAGCGCCTCCGTGGCCAATCGCCTCCAGGCCAGGAAACGCTCCCCGGTCAAGGATTCGTTGATCAACAGGTTTTCCAGGGCGAAATTCCCGCTGTACCGGGGGGCTGCATCGACATTCAGGCGACCGCTGGAACTGAGCACGCCCGAGGCCAGGACCAGATTGGCCTGCTGGGCCAGATAGGGCTGGACAGGGGCCAGGGCCAGGCCGGCCAGGGCAATCTTCAGATCTGCCGAGCCCTTGGCAGGCACGACCCTGCCCCGCATCTCCAGGCCACCGCCTTGTTTGACCACCAGGGCCAGGCTGACCGGCAGGGGCTGGTGCAACTTTTCACTGATGCCCTGGACACTGGCCCGGATTCCCTCCAGGTCCAAGGCCACGACCGGGGCCACGGTCTCATCCCGCAACGCCACCGAGAAGCCCGTGAGATCCACCTGGTCCACGGCATATTTCCAGCCGGAGCCCTGTCCCCCGGGTGGGGCCGGGCGGGCGGCCGATTGCGGGTTTCCCGGATGCCTGGCCATGGAATCCAGTTGTGGAATGCGATCACCCGGCTGACGCTGAAACCAGGCTCGCCCCTGGCTCAACCGGACCTTGGCCACACGCGCCTGCTGCTGGGCCAGGCTGGCCTCGCCACCGCTGACATCCAGCGCGGCCAACCGGAACAAGGGCTCCTGTATCCCGGGGGATGCCAGCACCAGATTTTCCAGGTTTATGCCCAGGTCGGATACCGTGCCATCGGGTTCGCCTGCGCCGACCCGGGCTTCTGCCTTGAAGCCCAGACGGACGTTGCCCAAAGCCAGGGACAGGGGCGCAATGAAGGTCTGGTCGGTAAGATTGACGGCCAGACCATCCAGATTGAACCCGGCCAACACGATATGCCAGGGTGCCTCAGGGGCGCCGGGCCCAGCCACACCCGCGTGGGCCGCGTTTCCAGTATCCGCCGCCTCCGTCGCCCGGGGGCCTGACCTGTCTGCGCCGGATGGCGTGACTGGCGCTTTGGGCAGCCAGTCCTGCACGTCCAGGGTGCCGTCCTGCCTGCGCAGCAGGTTGATTTCGCCGCCATTGATCTGGATGGCGGGCAGATCCAGTCGGCGTTGTTCCAGACTGAATCGGGCATCGGACAGTTTGGCCTGGTTCAGACGGATGGCCGGCCGGGTGCCGGCAAGACCTTGCAGACGGAGGTCATTGAGTTCCACACCGACCCGGTTCAGATCCAGGGAGACCTGCTTGTCTGCATAACCAAACCGGTAGGCCAGTTCCATGGCGGCCTGGCCCTGGGGGGGGGCCATGCGCAATGGCCCCTGGATGTAAGGCCAGACCTTGTCCAGATGCAGGTCGCTGATGGCCAGATCCCCGGTCGCCAGGATCGGATTCAGGCCCAGTTCGCCCTTCCAGCGAATCCGTGCGCCGATCTCGGTCTTGGTGGACAGGGTGTAAAGCCCCTTGTCATCCGGCAAGGTGGACAACTCGACGAGCTGGAAGTCGATGGGGGCGATGCCACTTTCGAAGCCCCCGGTGACCTTGTGGTCGACAAAGTCCACCCGTCCCCGCTCCAGCACCAGGTTCTGGATCAACAGCCGGGGCAGGGGCTTGTCCTCCTCATCCTCCTGGTCCTTGAAGGCTTCCAGGAAGCCTGACCAATTCAGGCTGCCATCCGGCCTCAGTTCCACCCGGGCGTGGGGCTGGGCCAAGCGGATGTCGGCGAAGGCATAGGCGCGCTTGAACAGGCTGGCGGCTTCGAAATCCAGGAACAGCGCCTCGAACGCCAGCAGGTGCTGGCCACCGGGCTCGGTCAGCTTCAGGTTGCGGATGTTCAGGGACAGGCGCAGGGGATCGAATTCGGGCTCATCCAGGGTGAGCGGGTGGCCGGTCTTGTCCAGGATGTATTTCTCGGCACCCCATTTGGCCAGGGGACCAAAGGCAAAATAGCCGAACAGGAAATAGAGGGCCACCAGTCCCAGGGTGATCAGGACGGGCAGCTTGAGCAGGAAGGCGCGCAAGCGGGCAAGCATATCGGGTCCCCTCGTTCATGATTATCCCGGTCTGGACCGGGCAGGCTTGGGGACTAGTTTACCGCCTGGAAGGCATCACCACGAAACCCGGTCCGGCCCCGCTGCTGGCCAGCGGAGCCGGGAGCCACCGGTCAGAGGTCGCGGGCCACGTACTTGATGCTGTCGTCCTCGGGGTGGGCCTCGACCCGGAAACCCAGGCTGGAGCACAGCTTGAGCATGCGGGTGTTGGTCTTGAGCACCTCCCCTTCCATGACTTCCAGCCCCTTGGCCCGGGCCACGTCCATGAGCACCTCCATGAGCTTGTGGGCGATGCCCTGGTGTTGCCACTGGTCGTCCACCACCAGAGCGAATTCGCAGGAGGTGCCGTCCGGGTTGGCGGCATAGCGGGCCACCCCCAGTTCCATCTCCTGGCCATCCTGGTGGGTCACCGCCAGCAGGGCCATTTCCCGGTCGTAGTCGATCTGGGTCAGGCGCACCAGCATGGCAGGCGACAGTTCCTGGACCGCATCCATGTAGCGGAAATACTTGGTTTCCGCCGACAGTCCCCGGACAAACTCCTGGGTCATCTCGGCATCTTCGGGACGGATGGGCCGGATGGTGACGTCGGACCCGTTGGGCAACTGCCAATGGGTGACCAGGTAAGCCGGATAGGGGTGGATGGCCATGTGGCCATAGCGGTCCGCCCGGGGCGGCTGGGGCTTGATCATGATGCGGGCGTCGGCGGCCAGGGCGCCGGATTCATCCACCAGCAGGGGATTGATGTCCAGTTCCACGATCCAGGGCAGCTCGCACACCATCTCGGAAACCCGCAGCAGGACACGTTCCACCGCCTTGAAATCGGCTGACGGACGATTGCGGAAGGCGCCCAGCAACTTGGACACCCGGGTCCGCTTGATCAGGTCATCGGCCAGGTAGCGGTTCAAGGGCGGCAGGGCCACGGCCCGGTCCTGGAGGGCTTCCACGTCCACGCCACCGGCGCCGAAGGCGATCACCGGCCCCAGCACCGGGTCGGTCACCACACCCACCAGGACTTCCCGTGCATTGGGCCGGTTCACCATGGGCTCGATCACCACGCCGTCGATCTGGGCCTCGGGACGATGTTTCCTGACCTCGGCCATCATGCCCATGAAGGCGGCCCGGACCGCCTGGCCGCTGGACAGGCCCAGACGCACGCCGCCCACGTCGGACTTGTGGCTGATGTCCTGGGAGTTGATCTTCATGGCCACCGGGAAACCCATTTGCTGGGCCATGAGCATGGCCTCCGTGGGATCCCGGGCGATCAGGGTCTGGGCCACGGAGATATGGAACGCCGACAGCAGGGCCTTGGATTCCACCTCAGTCAGAGTATGCCGGCCCTGGGCCAGGGCGCTCTCGATGATCAGGCGTGCGCCTTCGGCATCCGGCTCGGCATCCCGGGAGACCGGGCCCGGGGTCTGCATCAGTTGGCGCTGGTTCTCGTAGAAGTTGGCCAGGTAGGAGAACACCTCCACCGCCGGCTCCGGGGTGGAGAAATAGGGAATGCCGGCCTCCTTGAAGCGCTTGCGTCCCTCGGCCACCTGGGTTTCCCCCATCCAGCAGGTGATGACCGGCTTCTGGGACTGTCGGGCCACCTCCACCACGGCATCGGCTGCCTCGCCAGGCCGGGTCATGGCCTGGGGCGTCAGCATGGTCAGCACCCCGTCCACATTGGGATCTTCCAGGCAGGCCTCCAGGGCGGCGTGATAACGATCGGCGCCGGCGTCACCGATCACGTCCACGGGATTGCCGTGGGACCAAGTGGCCGGCAGGGCGCCATTGAGTTTCTCGATGGTCTGGGGCGACAACTCGGCCAGCCTCACGCCCAGGTCCACCGCCAGGTCCGTGGCCATGACGCCGGGCCCGCCGCCGTTGGTGACGATGGCCAGGCGATTGCCCGTCGGCTTGATGTGGCTGGACAGGGCCCGGGCACTGGCAAACAACTGCAGGATGGTCTTCACCCGCACCACGCCGGCACGGCGCACCAGGGCGTCGAACACCGCGTCGGACCCCACTAGGGCACCGGTGTGAGAGGCCACGGCCTTGGAACCGGCTTCATGGCGCCCCACCTTGACCATTACCACGGGCTTCAGGCGGGATACGGCGCGCAGGGCACTCATGAAGCGGCGGGCATCCCGGATGCCTTCGATATACATCAGGATGCCCTTGGTGGCCGGGTCATGGGCCAGGTAATCCAGGATTTCACCAAAATCCAGGTCCGCTGAAGCGCCGGAGGAAATGACGCTGGAAAAGCCGATGCCGTTGGATTCGGCCCAATCCAGCATGGCCGTGCACAGGGCGCCGGATTGGGATACCAGGGCCAGGTCGCCGGGCTGGGCGCACCCCAGGGCGAAGGTGGCATTCAGTCCGATGGCGGGCCGCTGGATGCCCAGGCAGTTGGGGCCGATGAAACGGATGCCGTGCTTGCGGGCGGTATTCCGGAGGGCTTCCTCCATGGCCACGCCCTTGGGACCGACTTCCCGGAAGCCGGCCGACAGCACCACGGCACGACGTACGCCCCGCTTGCCGCAAGTATCCAGGATGGGCGCCACCGTGGGCGCCGGGGTGGCAATGATGGCCAGATCCGGAGCCTCGGGCAGGTCGGCAGCGCTGGCGTAGCACTTCTCGCCCAGCAGGGTTTCGTACTTGGGGTTGACCGGGTACACCTTGCCGGTGAATCCCGACTTGAGCATGTTCTTGTAGATCACGCCGGCAACGGATTCCTCCCGGTCGCTGGCACCGAAGACAGCGACGGAGCGGGGGCTGAACAGGGAATTCAAATAATGGTGGCTCATGGCTTGCAGACCTCGAAAATGTCACCCGGACTGGCCGGAAATATTGCACCGCACAATTCTACTCGTTTGCGGCAACCCATACATCGGCATATATCATGTAAATATTGAATCCCTTCGATGCCCCACTGCCATGCATACCGCCTACATCAGCCACGCCGTCTGCCAGAAACACTTCATGGGCCACCATCACCCCGAAAGCCCGGCCCGGCTCAGAGCCATCGAGGATCGGCTCCATGCCGCCCACCTGTACGATTACCTCTACCACCACGACGCCCCCATGGCCCACCATGCCCACCTGGCCCGGGTCCATGACCGGGACTATATCGACCGGATCGAGGCAGCCGCCCCCTACGACGGCCTGGTGGAACTGGACGGGGATACCATCATGGGCCCCCACACCCTGGACGCCGCCTACCATGCCGCCGGCGGCGGAGTGTTCGCGGTGGACTGGATCCTGCGCGGCCAGGGCAAGAATGCCTTCGTGGCCTGCCGCCCGCCCGGCCACCATGCCACCCGGAACGAATCCATGGGCTTCTGCCTGTTCAACAACGTGGCCGTGGCCGCCGCCCACGCCCTGGAACAACACGGCCTGAAGCGTGTGGCCATCGTGGATTTCGATGTCCACCACGGCAACGGCACCGAGGATATCTTCCGGGACGATCCCCGGGTGATGCTGGTGTCCACCTTCCAGCATCCCTTCTATCCCCATTGCGGCGCGGATACCGTGAGCGACCACATCATCAACCTGCCCATGCCCCCCCTGACTCTGGGCAAGGCCTACCGGGAGACCTTCGAGACCCGGGGCCTGCCCAAGCTGGATGCCTTTGCCCCGGAGATGATCTTCATCTCGGCCGGCTTCGACGCCCACCGGGAGGACGACATGGGCCAGTTCGGGCTGGTGGAGGCGGATTACATCTGGATCACCGAACAGATCATGGCCATCGCCGAGCGCCATGCCCACGGGCGCATCATCTCCCTCCTGGAGGGGGGCTATGACCTCAGTGCCCTGGGTCGCAGCGTGGCAGCCCACATCAAGACCCTGGCGGAGTTGTGACCATGGTGGTCACCAACCGCCAGCGGGTGACCGCCATCGTGGTGGGCCGACGCAAGCAGGGCTTGTGGGTGGTACCCATGAGCAGCGGCCGACTCCACATGCTCAAGCTCAGCGATACACGGTTCCGGGAAGACTGGAGCGAGATTTCATACGATCTGGACAAGGCCCTGGACAGCTTCCTGGATCATGCCCACCGCGTGGGTGCCACCCAGGAAGCCCTGCACGGCCTGGAAGGCCTGCGGGACCGCCGCCAGACCCAGGCCAGCCTGGCCTTCTGAATAACCGGCCTGCCCTGGGTTCTGCCGCTGCTGCGGCCGCGCCTCAGCGCCAGCGCAAGCTCAACTGGCGGCTGCGACCCTGCTCCAGCAGGCGCAGCAGCACCTGGCCGTCGCCGTTGCCCAGGGCGGCCGCATACTCCTCCGGGCCGGCCACCGGCTGGCGGTTCACCTCGAGAATCACCGTGCCCGGCGCGAGGCCGGCCAGGGCGGCCAGGGAGCCGGCTTGCACCGCCGTCACCACCACACCCCAGTCCAGGCGTCCACGCCTGGCCTCTTCCGGGGTCAGCGCACGCACGACCAGCCCCACCGCCCGGGCGGCTTCGGCCCCCTGAAGGGCGGCTTCGTCCAGGCGTGCCACCCGCACCCTCACCTCCAGGGGCCGGCCATCCCGCCACAGGCTCAAGGCCACCTCCTCGCCGGGGCGGGCCTGGGCAGCCCGGTTGCGGTACTGGCCGCCATCCTGCAAGGGCTGGCCGGCAAAACCCAGCAACACGTCACCGGGGCGTATGCCTGCCCGTTCCGCCGGAGAACCCGGATTCACCTGATTCACCAGCAGCCCCCGGACCGAGCGCAAATCCAACGCCTCGGCCAGGTCCGCGCTCAGGGGTTGGACTTGCAGGCCGATATAGCCACGCACCACCTGTCCGGAGCGCAGCAATTGCTCGGCGATGTTGCGTACCAGATGGCTGGGTATGGCAAAGCCCACCCCCATGTAGCCGCCACTCTTGGAGAAGATGGCGGTATTCATGCCCACCACTTCCCCGTCCAGGTTCAGCAGAGGACCACCCGAATTGCCCGGGTTGATGGCCGCATCGGTCTGGATGAAGTCCTCGTAATCGTTGATGCCCAGGCTGGTGCGGCCCTTGGCGCTGACCACGCCCGCGGTGAGGCTGTGGGACAGCCCGAAGGGATTGCCCAGGGCCACCACCCACTCTCCCACCTCCAGCCGGGACGAATCCCCCCAGGCCAGGGCCGGTACGCCCCGGGCGGTGATTTCCAGCACGGCCACATCGGATTTGGCATCCGCGCCCTTGATCCGGGCCGGGTATTCCCGACCGTCCTGGAGCCTTACCGTGATGGCCGCGGCATCTTCCACCACATGATGATTGGTGAGCAGATAGGCCCGGTCGCCCCGATGGGCAAAGACAAATCCGGAACCCTGGCTCGTGGCCTGGCGCGGCGCCCGAGGGGATGGCCGGGTCAGGCCGGGCAGGTCATCGCCGAAAAACCGCCTGAACAGATCGTCGCCGAAGGGCCAACCGTCATGCATGCCCGCCTGACCGGCCGACGTCCTCTCCTCCACCTGGATGAACACCACCGAAGGGGCCGCCTTCCTGGCCACGGACGAAAAGGCCTTGCCGGTCTGGCGCAGGCTTTCCAGGCCCTCGGCGCGGGCATGGGCAGGCAACGCCCCGGCCAGCCACCCGGCCACCAGCAGCAGCACCGGGAGGCACCACCTCGCCCCAGGGAACATGTTCTGAATCATGGCGTACTCCGACGTGTTCAAAAACTTAAATAAATTGGGATCATGTTCCTTGAAATCAAGGACTTGAAGCGGATGGATTCAACCCTACCTTGGACTACAAGCGCCCTGCGCCCTTCACCCAACCGGAGGATAGACCATGATGTACCGCACTCTGTTTCCCCGCGACATGTTCGCGGAACTGGACCGCCTGCAACGGGAGATGCAACACGCCTTCGACCTGTCGCCCAACATTCGCGGCGTGGCTCGGGGCGGTTTTCCCGCCATGAACGTGGGCAGCACCGCCGCCTCGGTGGAGGTGTATGCCTTTGCCCCCGGCATCGATCCCGCCGCCCTGGACGTGCAGATCGAAAAGGGGGTGCTCACCATTGCCGGAGAGCGCACTTCCGCCCTGCCCGGCAAGGAGGACAAGGCCACGGCCCACATCGACGAGCGCTTTTCGGGGCGCTTCCGGCGCGTGGTGAGCCTGCCTGACGACATCGACCCCAACGGGGTGAGCGCCCGCTACCGGGACGGCGTCCTACACGTCAGCATTCCCCGGCGCGAAGCCGCCCAGCCCCGCCGCATCACCATACAGTAAGGAGAACCCCATGAGCGAAACCACAGCCAAGACCGACGCTGGCCTCAAGGAAGCCAACCTGATGCCGCCCGTGGACGTGATCGAGGATGCCAACGGCATCACCCTGCACGCCGACCTGCCCGGGGTGACCAAAGACAAGCTGACCTTGCAGGTGGAAGCGGACACCCTCACCATCGAGGGCGAAGTGAGCTTCGAAATGCCCGCCGGCATGGAATCCATACACGCCGAGGTCAGCCTGCCCCGTTATCGCCGGGTCTTCACCCTGTCCAAGGAGCTGGACCCCGAGAAGGTCAGCGCGGAATTCCATCATGGGGTGCTCAAGCTGCGCATCCCCAAGGCGGAACACGCCCAGCCACGCCGGGTGGAGGTGCGGGTGGCCTGAACCGGCCCACCAATGAACAGGCCCCGGGCTGGGCCCGGAGCCTGTGCGCCGCTTACTTCAGGAAACTGCCGAAGACCTTTTTCAGCAGGTCCGTGGTCCGGGCCAGGGGGTCTTGCCGAATCAGCTTTTCCTCGGCGGCGATCATCTTGAACAGACCGTCCACAGTCTTGTCGGTGACATAGCTGTCCAGATCGGTGCCGTCCTTGACCACCGCCTTGGCCAGGGGGCCGGCCTTCTTGATCAGGTCCTTGTAGGCCTTGGTCACGCCGGCCTGCTCGGTGGCAGACTGGACGATGGGCTTGAATCGCTCGGCCAGCTGGCTGCCGCTGGTCTTGCGGAAGTATTCGGTGGCGGCATTGTCACCCCCCTTGAGGATGGCCTGGGCATCCTCCACCGACATGCGGGAAATGGCATCGGAGAGCAGGGCCGCCGCCTCGGGCACGGCCTGCTCGGCGGCACGATTCATGGTGGCGACGAATTCGTCGGCCCGCTTGTCCTGGCCCAGCTTACGCAGCAACTGGTCCACCTTCTCCAGGCTCTCGGGCATGGGGATGGCCACGTTGGCGTTCTTGAGAAAACCGTCCGGCTTGCCCAGTTCGGTGATGGCCTTGTGGGCGCCCTTGGCCAGGGCCTCCTTGAGGCCTGCCACCATGTCGCCCTGGCTCAAGGCCTCCGCGCCAACGGGATTCGAGGTCCCGGACTTGCCCTGGGTGGCCTTTTTCAGGAGTTCCATGAAGTCGGCCTGGGCCGGGCCGGCCAGGCTCAGGGTTGCGAGCAACGCAAGTATCGATATGCGGCGGGTCATGGTGCACCTCCAATGATGTAGGGATAGAACCGGCATCATAACCCTGCGGGCGCGTGGACAAACCATGGCGCCTGACTGATGGGAGTCCCGTTGTGACCGGCTTCACAAACAGACCGGCAGCACCCGGACCAAGCGGATGGCGGCGGGCGAAAGCTCCGCGCCCAGGGCATAGAACTCCACCCCGGCCCGGGCGGCACCGCGCATGGCATGGCCAAAATCCGGATCGATGTGATCCGCAGGGCGCACCCGCATCACGTCCCCCCGCTGGACGCAGAAGACCACGGCGGCCCGCTGCCCCGTGCCAACCCACTGCGCCAGTTCGTTGAGATGCTTGCGCGCCCGCTGGCTGACGGCGTCGGGAAAGAAGCCTTCGTGACCGGAAACGGCCGCCGTGACATTCTTGACTTCGACATGGCAGAGGCGGTCGCCGAACTCGAGCAGCAGATCGGAGCGACAGGCCTGCCCCAGGCGCGCCTCGCGCCTGAGTCCGACGTACCCGGCCAGCTCGGGCAACAGCCCTTGGTCCAGAGCCTCCGCCACCAGACGATTGGCCCTGCCGGTGTGTATGCCGGCCAGGACGCCGTCCGGCAATTCCACCAGTTCCCAGGTCCAGGCCAGCTTGCGGGCCGGATTGTCGGACCGGGACAACCAGACCCGGTTGCCCGGCTGATTCAAGCCCAGCATGGACCCGGTGTTGGGACAATGGGCGGTCACGCGGCTGCCGTCGAGCAGTTCCACATCCGCCAGAAAACGCTGGTAGCGGCGGATCAGCCGCCCTTCGACCAAAGGCGGCAGATTCATGGCGTCACCTCCGGTGCGCGAGGCCGGAGCCCCCAAGAGCAAAGTGGGTGAGGCCCGGGAAGGGAATGGTTAGAATGTCGCCAGTCAACAGAATGCATCCCACCATGAAACAAGAAATTCTGGATATTTTCCACCGCAGGCATGCCTGCCACAGCTTTGTTCCGGACCGTACCATCCCACGGGAAGACCTGGATTTCATTCTGGAGGCCGGGCGCCTGTCCCCTTCTTCCTTCGGCCTGGAACAATGGAAATTCATCGTGGTCTCGGACCCGGCCCATCGGGCCGCCCTGCAGGAGGCCTGCTTCGGCCAGCCCCAGGTGGGCAATGCCAGCCATGTGGTGGTGATCCTGGCCAAGGTCGCCGACCTGGCTCCGGACACCGACTATGTGCAGGGCTTGCTGGCACGGGAATACCCGGGCGAGGCCCTGGCACCGGCCCTGGTCAATTATCGGCAGTTCCATGCCATGACCGACGTACCGGCCTGGAGTGTCACCCAGTGCCACATCGCGGCGGCCAACATGATGACCGCCGCCGCCGCCATCGGCATCGATTCCTGCGCCATCGGCGGTTTTCTGCCGGACCGCATCCGGGAGCTGCTGGACCTGGACCCGGAGCGCTACGCGGTCGCCCTGATCCTGCCCCTGGGCTACTGCGCGGACCCCGTCCCGGCCAAGCAACGCCTGCCCTTGTCCGATCTGGTCGAGTACCGCTGAGCCGGTCCGGTGCGGCGACTGTTCGGGCGGCGCGAACTGCGCTACCGCTCCTTCTGGCTGGCCGTGGGGTGGCTGGCGGTGGTCCTGGTGGTCACGCTTTCCCTTGCCCCGGCGCCCGACATGCCGGACATCCCCCATCTGGACAAGCTGCAGCATGGCCTGGTCTATTTCATCCTGGCGGCCTGGTTTGGCCAGCTCTATCCCGGACGCTGGCAGCCTGCCCTGGGCCTGTTGCTTCTGGGTGGCGGCATCGAGTTTCTGCAGGGCATGACCGGATACCGGGACATGAGCCTGGGTGACCTGGGGGCCAACACCGTCGGAGTGGTCCTGGGCAGCCTGCTCTCGGTGGCCCGGCCCACGCTGCTATTGCGGGCCGAAGCATGGCTGATCCGGTAAACCTGCACCCGGCGGCCCGGCACGTCCTGGAGTTGCCCGATCCGGAGGCCAAGGCCCAGGCGACGCTTGATCTCTGGGACGCCTGGCAGGCCGGCGCATGCGTCCGGATACCGTTTTCCGAGGGGGCATGCCTGTCGGAACCCGGTCGTCCTGAAAAACCCAGGCTGGCACCACCCCAGGCCATGCCACGACGCGAACTGAGCGGCCCCGCCGGCCATGCCGCCCTGATCCATGCCCTGGCCCACATCGAATTCAATGCCATCAACCTGGCCCTGGATGCCGTGTACCGTTTCCGCGACTTGCCGGATGCCTTCTACGGGGACTGGCTTCAGGTGGCCGCCGAGGAAGCCATCCATTTCCGTCTGCTGAGAACGCACCTGCAAACCCTCGGCCACGACTACGGCGACTTCCTGGCCCACGATGGTCTATGGGACATGGCCCGCAGGACCGCCGGCGACCTGGGTGCCCGCATGGCCCTGGTACCCCGGCTCATGGAAGCCCGTGGCCTGGACGTGACTCCTGGCATACAACGCAAGCTCAGGGGCTTCGGTGACCAGGCCGGCGCCGCCATCCTGGACATCATCCTGAGGGACGAAATCGGTCACGTGGCGGCAGGGAACCGCTGGTTCAGGTATCATTGCGAGCAACGAGGCCTGATTCCAGAGGTTTTTTTCCGGCAGATGCTCTCCCAGGAGGGCGTTCCCTCACCCCGGCCCCCCTTCAACGCGGCTGCCAGGCTGGCAGCGGGATTCAGTCCTCATGAATTGGCCATGCTGTCAGACCCGGAGCAGGGACATTGATCCTGCCCGGCCCGGTGGTTGGCTGCCCGGTCCGTCTTGTCGCGCTGCCCGCGCCCCAGGGCAGGCATCTGGCCCAGGGTCCCTCAGGACTCGGGCGCAACTGACATTCCCATGCAATGTCGCCCAGGACGGCTTGGCGCAGGCCAGGCCGTAAAGAGATTCATTATTTGCAAGGAGCCGACATGGCCAAAGAAGAACTGATTGAAATGCAAGGCGTTGTTTCGGAAGTGCTGCCTGATTCCCGCTATCGGGTGACCCTGGACAACGGTCACAACCTGGTGGCCTACAGTGCCGGGAAGATGCGCAAGCACCATATCCGCATCCTGGCAGGTGACAAGGTGTCTCTGGAAGTATCGCCCTACGACCTGACCAAGGCCAGGATCACGTTCAGGCACATCGAAAACCGGGGCCCCGTTTCACCGGCCCCCCAACGCAAGCGCTACTGATCCTCTCGCCCCCGGGCCTCGACAGGCCTGACCTCCGGGTTGACCGGACAAGCCGGGGTCCCCATCCGGTCGTGGCTCAGCCCGTGCCGGACCTGGCCACCAGCGCTCTCACACGCGCCAGATCCTCGGCGGTATCCACCCCTGCAGCACCGGGTTGATCAGTGATATGGACGGCAATCCGGTATCCATGCCAGAGGGCACGCAATTGTTCTAATGACTCGAAGGACTCCAGGGCGGGGCGCTCCAGCCCGGGGTAGACCTTCAGGAAACCCACACGGTACGCATACAGTCCCACGTGGCGATACACCGGCAAGCCAGGCGGCAATAGCGTGCCGGGGCTGCCCTCCATCCACGCGTCCCGGGCCCAGGGAATGGTGGCGCGGGAAAAATACAGGGCATGGTTGTCCCGATCCAGGACCACTTTGACCACATTGGGATTCACCACCTCGGAAGGATCGTGCAGGGGATGGGCCACGGTCGCCATGGCCGTCTCCGGCTTCGCGTGCAGCATTTGGGCCGTGGCGCGGATCAAGCCAGGATCAATCAACGGTTCGTCACCCTGAACGTTGACCACCACGGTGTCGTCGGCCAGACCGAGCGTGGTCGCCACCTCGGCCAGACGGTCGGTCCCCGACGCACAGTCGGGCGAGGTCATGACCACCTCCAGCCCCTGGCTGCGAGCCGCATCGGCGACGGCCTGGTGGTCCGTGGCCACCACCACGCGGCTGGCGCCACTTTGCCGGGCGCGCTCGGCCACCCAGGCAACCATGGGCCGGCCAGCGATGTCGGCCAGGGGTTTGCCCGGCAGGCGCGTGGAGGCATAGCGGGCGGGGATGACGGCGATGAAGTCGTTGGGCATGGCGGCTTTCCGGGGACAGGGATGATTGAAATTCTCGCACGCTTACGGGGCGCCGCGCAGGTTCAATCCCGCACCGGGCCGTAACTCTTGCTCACGAAAGGAATCTCGGTCCGCCCCTGGCGACGGTTGATCACCAGAGCCAGGGTGAACAGGAAGTTGCACATCAGGTTGCACAGCCTGGGCAGCACCATGGGGACCGCGATCCCTTCCGCCTCCAGGCGGACCAGGATGCGTATGGCCTTCTTGGCCGCCGAGCGGGCCAGATGCAGCTGCATGGCCGTCACCGAACCCCGGGGCAGGACGAAGCCGCCCACCGACGGTCCCAGTTCCGCCTTGTAGGCGGTCAGCCGTCCTTTCAGCCACGCCAGATCGGCCTCTTCGACGGCCAGGCGGCCGCGTATCGAGCCATTCAGGTGGAAGGCCAGGGGCTGCAGCCGGTCTAGGTCGGCGCCGATATCGCCACATGCCTCGGGCAGCAGCGCGTAGGCCAGGCCCAGGTGACTGCACAGTTCGTCGGTCACCACTTCGTAATCACACAACCACGAGGTCTCGTAGATGAAGGGGTAGCACAACTCGTCCAGATCGCCGCCGTGTTTCATGCCGAGCCTTTCATTTGGGCACCACGATGGGCGGGTCGAAGCTCAGGTCCACGTGGATGTCGATGCCGAAGACATCGGACAGGACGGGGGCCTCCAGCACGTCCTGGGCCCGCCCCTGGGAACGCACCCGGCCCGCCTGGAGCAGGCACAGGCTGTCGCAATATCGCGCGGCCAGGCTCAAGTCATGGATGGCCAGTATCACGCCATGGCCACGGTGGGCATAGTCCCGCAGCACATCCATCACGCTGCACTGGTAATGCAGATCCAGCTGAGCGATAGGCTCGTCCGCCAGGAGCAGGCACGGTTGCCCGGCCAGAACGCGGGCCAGCCAGACCCGCGCCTGTTCGCCGCCGGAGAGTTCATCCACCTTGCGGCCGGCCAGTTCCAGGACCCCCGCCGCGGTCATGGCCTGCCGGATCGCATGGGAATCCTGATCCAGCCAAGGCAGGCGTCCCATGGCCACCACGTCCTGCACCCGCAGGGACCAGGACACTTCCGCAGCCTGGGGCATCAGACCGATGCGTCGTGCCCGCTGGCGGGCCGGCATGGACCGGAGGCACTCCCCCTCCAGGCGGAGGTCTCCCTCGGTCTTGAGCAGGCCTGCCAGGCTATGCAGCAGGGTGGATTTACCCGAGCCGTTGGGTCCGATGACCCCCAGCATCTCACCCTGGGCCAAACTCAGGGAGACATCGGCCAGACGCCGATCCACCCGGAGGGAACGGGCTTCGATCAATACCATCGCTTCGCGTCCCGCCAGACCAGCCAGATGAACAGCGGTGCGCCGATGACCGAGGTCAGCACCCCCAGTTTCAATTCCCGTCCGGGCGGCATCAGGCGCACACAGATGTCCGCCAGGCACACCAGGGAGGCCCCGACCAGAGCAGAGGGCAGCAAGATCCGGTCGGGCCGGTGCCCCACCAGGGGGCGTACCAGATGGGGCACCAGCAAACCGACGAATCCGATACTGCCGGCCACCGAGACCGATGCGCCCACCAGCAGGGCAACCCCCAGCACCACCAAACGACTGCCTCGATTCACCGAAAGCCCCAGGCTTTCCGCCACCTGTTCTCCGAGACTCAATCCGGCCAGCAAATGGCGCTGCTGCCACACCAGAAGGCCACCCAGCAGCAGGGCCGGCACCAGGAGTGTGAGGTGGTCCAGACCACGCTCGGACACCGAACCCAGCAACCAGAACACCAGTTCCTGCATGGCGTACGGGTTGGGGGCGAAGTTGAGCACCGTGGCCAGGGCCGCGCCGGTGAGGGTGGAGATGGCCAGGCCGGCCATGATCACCATGGCCGGGCGTGCCGATCCGGCCAGGACCAACATCATCAGCAAGGCCAGCCCTGCCCCGGCCAGTCCGGCCAGGGCAATCGCCACATGGCCGGCGCCAGGAAACAGGCCGAAGTAGAACACCGCCGCCGCGCCCAGGGCGGCACCCTGGCTGGCACCGATCAGCCCCGGGTCGGCCAGCGGATTACGCAACAGTCCCTGCAGAGCCGCGCCGCTCAGGCCCAGGGCGGCGCCCACGGCCATGGCCAGCAGGGTGCGCGGCAAGCGGATGTCACCGATGATCATGGCCTCGGCCGTTTCCCGGCCACTCAGCCAGTCCGACAGCCCAACCCAGGGCGAGACCTGGGACGAGCCGACATAGAGGGACAGGACTGCCACCACGGCCAGCAGGATGGCGAAGAGGGGTGAAGTCAGTCGTGCCATGGCCGACGTTGTGCCGCCATTCGCTGAAGTTGCTCCGACAACTCCCAGGTCCAGGGCCCGGGGCATTGCCAGCGCCAGTAATCGGTGCTGAGCCAACGCTGGATCGGCACGGCGCGCTTCAGTACGGGATGCTCGGCGAACTGGTTGGCCAACGCCCGGCTGGCCGGCGCAGCCCAGAGGATGGCGTCCGGCGGGTCGGTGACCAGCCGCTCCAGATCCAGCCGGACATAGCCGGGATCCTCCAGATAATTGTGCCAGCCGGCGTGCTTCAGGACACCATCCTCGAAGGTCCCCCGCCCGGTGCCAATGCCATTGGCGCCCAACAGCAGCAAGCGCCGACCGGCCGACCCGCCCGCCGCAGGCGGGACAGACCGCTGCGCCTGATCCGCCGTCAACTCCAGCAAGGCCAGAAAGCGCCGCTCATAGCCCGCGACCGCGTCCAGGCTCTTGGGCAAGGGCAGCACCTCGACATGCTGACCCAGTGCCTGCAGTCGGCGCCGAACCTGCAGGGCGTTGTACTCCCCCACCAGGATCAGGTCGGGCTTGAGGCGCAGAATCTGCTCCAGACTGCCGTCGTGGTAGGGCCAATCCTCACCCACCCAGGCTACCGGGTAATGCCTGTGGTAAGGCGACAAGGCCACCACCCGGGTCCGGTCCGGGGTGTTTCCCATGGCCCTGGCCAACATCCAGTCGGTACACAGGTCCAGGGACACGATCCGGCTGGCCGCTTCAGAAACGCCAGTCCAGAGTGACCATGCCAGTACGACCTGCAGTACCGTAGCTATAGACCTCTTCATAGGATTCATCCGTCAGGTTGTCGATGCGACCGGTCAGGGTGAGCGTATCCGACAGGGTGTAGCTGGCCCCCACGTTCAGCAGCCAGTAGCTGTCGAGCCGCACATCCTGCTGGGTAGCGAAATTGAGATCCCGACGATCGCCCCGGTATACGGCCTGGGCCCAGGCCCGGCCATGATCGTGGAAGTAGCTGGCCAGCAGGTTGCCGGACCACTCGGGCACCCGCTGGCGGTCACGGGTGATGCCATCCCGGGTCTCGTCGGCCTGTACATGGGTCAAACCGGTCTCGAGGCGCCATGGCCCCAGCACGGTACCGAGACTCAGCTCGACGCCCCGACTGCTGGCCTGGTCCACGTTTTCGTTCACGCCGGTGGGGTAGACGCCCACATAGCGAATCAGGTTGTCGGTGTCCTGGTCGAACAGGGTGACGGCGGCATGATGCCGCCGGGTGCGGTATTCCAGACCGATCTCCGAGCTGCGGGTTTCTTCCGGTTCGAGTGCCGGGTTGCCGCCATAGCCGGTGTCGAACAGTTCCTGCAGGCTTGGCGCCTTGAAACCGGTTCCGTGAGCGGCCCGGACGCGAAGTCGATCATCGATCCGGTAGTTCGCCGTCAGCCGATAGGTGTCATGCTGTCCGAACAGCTCATGGTCATCGCGGCGCCCGCCAAGAGCGAGGTCCAGCCGGCCCAGGGTGGCGAGCCACTGCACATGGAGGCCAGTCTGGGAGACCCCACGTTCAAAGGTGCCAAACCCCTCTGCCAGCAAGGACTCGTCGTAATGCTCCGCGCCAAATTGCAGGCGGTGCCGATTACTGAGACGGTAACTGCCCTGGTACTCCACAGTCTCCCGCTCGGTCTCGGTGACATACGTGCTGCCGCTGCCAAAGAAAACGGAGTAGATATCCTGGTTGTTGCGCGTGTTGGCGATGCGCAGGTGATTATCCATCCTGCCTTCCAACAGAGGTACCGACAGGTTCCATGCCAGCCCGTCCACCCGGCTTTTCTGGCGGTTGTCCGGTGCATCCACCGCCATGCCGGTCATGAAATCGTCGCTGTCGAATTCGACCCGTGCCTCATCCCGACGATAGTCCAGCCAGGCCTGGAAACGGGGATCGTCATAGCCGGCCTTGAGGCTGAGGGCACGCTTGTCGAAGCCATCCCGCTCGCTGTTGCCATTGGCCTCGCTGGCCGAGGAAATGCCATCGGTCACCAGATTGCTGGCGGCCACCCGGTAGTGCCAACCGTCATTCCCGCCACTCAATCGTGCAGCAGCCGTACGCGTTCCAAGGGAACCCAGCCCTGCCTGGGCCCAACCCGAAAACCCCGTCCGTCCCTTGAGGGTGGTGATGCTGATGACCCCCGCCATGGCATCACTGCCATAGAGGGTGCTCTGGGGTCCCAGCAGCACCTCGATCGTGTCCACGTCGTCCAGACCCAGGTTGGCCAGGTCCAATTCCCCGGTGGAAGCATTGGCCATGCGCATGCCGTCCACCAGCACCAGGACGTGGTTGGCCTCATTTCCCCGCACGCGAAGCTGGGTCAGGCTGCCCCGCGTCCCTTGTCCGCTGACCATCAGGGCAGGAATCTCCTGCAAGGCATCCGACACGAACAGGAGGCCTCGTTCCCTCAATTCGTCCGCCTTGAGCACGATGATCGTGGCGCCTGTTTGATTCGCCGGTTGCGGAACACGCGAGGCGGTGACGACGATTTCATCCAGTTGAAACACGGGAATGTCGGCCAGGGATGGACCGGCGCACAGGCCGGCCAGCGCCAGGACCAGGGATTTGACTTGCATGAGATATCCTTCCGCTCACCCGCAACCCCGCGGGCAGAATAGGTCACCATGACAGAAGGGGTATGGAGAGGCAGCCGGAAAGCGCGTCGTTCACCGCACCCCCGCGGCCGCTACGTCGTTCAGGCCGGTCTCCGGGCTTGCGTCCGGGTCTATCGACCCGGGCCATCCGCCTTCCCATCATCAGATGGTGGCGTGTCGGACGGCTTTGCGACGCTTACCGTTGCGGGGGCAGCCGAGGCATAGGAGTTACCGCACCTCGTTCCCAGTTTCATCCGCAAACAAACGTCTGCGGACACCTGAACCCGGTAATTATAAGCCCTGGGATAGTCCCGGCCCAGGGCAATTGACCCGTATCAGTTGACCCGCATCAATCGCCACCGCGGCGGATACCCCCAACGGCCAGGGCACGCCGGATCACTCGCATGTCTGCCACGCCATCGACGGTGCAGAAATAGTGGTTGAACAATTCCCGCCGATAGCTGTCCGCCCGACGGCCCTGGACCGGGCTCCAGCGACCATGCTTGTTTTGCGACCAGGTACCGTCCGGACGCCCGAAGGCATAAATCTTCCATTCGCCGGTGGCGCAGCGCATGCCCTCGAAGCCGATGTTGCGGGCACCGCCCCGGGTTTCCACCACCATGGTGTACCGGACCACCCCGTCAGCGCTCGTGGACAGGGAGGCTGGATCCACGAAATAACGATGGGGCGCTGCGTTGCCCATCTCGATTTCCACCAGATCATCGAACTTGGGCGCGCCGGGCAATGGGGCCTGGGATTCCAGCCAGGGCTTTTCTTCTTCGTAATGCTCCTGCTTTTCCTCGAAAAACTGGGCCCGGCTGGCGCTTGCGAGCGTTACAAGGACCATCAGGAACAGCACGCGCATGGGTTTGGATCCGTTCATTGTTCAGTCCCTCAGGCGGATCAGGTTGACATCCAGGACCTGGCTTCCCAGCAGGTAGACCCGCCCCGGCATCCGGTTGTCTCCGGTGTCGGAATATTCGAAGGCGAAATCCCGGCGGATGGCCACCCGCTGGTTATGGTCCCGGCCTAGCGCCAGGCGATCCAGGGAGACCGTATCATCCAGGAACTGAACTCCGGAACGCTGGCAGACCGCCCGGGCGGTCAAGACAGCCATTTCCCGCTTCTTGACACTGTCCCACCAAAACCAGCCCACCCCCAGCAGTATCAGGACGCCAACCAACTCCAGGCTCATGATCAAGTCTGTTCGGGCTTGCCGGCCGGGGGAAGAAACAGGGCGCAGATTTCCTGCCTGCCCGCCCGGCGCGGTGTGCCCGCTGCGCCAGGCACGCTGGTCGGGGCGGCCAATGGCCGGGGCACCGGTGGCGGATCCGGCAAGGGGCTGATGTCCAGTTTCT
>DYHB01000011.1:0-16325 GCA_020724415.1 Thiobacillus sp. | reverse complement strand
CAGACCGGATGCTCCGGCCCGTCCGGTGCGGCCGATCCTGTGCACGTAATCCTCGGGCGAATAGGGCAATTCGTAATTCATGACACAGGGCAACTCGGCAATGTCGATGCCCCTGGCCGCAATATCGGTGGCCACCAGCAACTTGATCTTGCCCTGCTTGAAACCATCCAGGGCCTGGAGACGATCCACCTGGGTCTTGTCACCGTGGATCACGGCGGCTTCCACCCCCCGGCGCTGAAGACGTCGGCCCAATTTGTCGGCCGATATCTTGGTCCGGGTGAATATCAGGGCTTGCGCCAGGTCACGTACCCGGACCACCCTGAGCAAGGCGTCGGTCTTGTCATCCTCGAGTACCCGGTGCACCACCTGCTCCACGGTTTCAGCCGCGGTATTCTTGCGCGCCACTTCCACCTTGATGGGATCACGCAGGAAGCTGCCGGCGAGTCGGGTGATCTCGTCGTTGAACGTGGCCGAAAACAGCAGGGTCTGTCGCTGGGCGGGCAGCAGGTTGAGTATTCGCTTCAAGTCCGGCAAAAACCCCATGTCCAGCATGCGGTCCGCTTCATCCAGGACCAGAAATTGGACCTGGTTCAGGAGCGTGGTCTTGTTGCCTGCGTGGTCCAGCAGACGGCCAGGCGTGGCCACCAGCACTTCGACCCCGGCCTTCAGGGCCGCCTCCTGCTCGTTCATGCCCACCCCGCCGAAGACGACGGTGCAACGCATGGGCAGGTGCTTGGCGTAGGCCGCCACATTGTCATAGACCTGGATGGCCAGCTCCCGGGTGGGGGCAAGGACCAGAGCACGCACCGGGTGCCGGGCGGGAGAGGTGCTGGTGTTGGCAAACCGCTTGATCTGGTGCAGCAAGGGCAAGGTAAAGGCCGCCGTCTTGCCGGTGCCGGTCTGGGCCTGGGCCAGCAGGTCCCGGCCGGCCAGCACCAGCGGGATGGCCTGTTTCTGGATGGGCGTGGGCGTCTCGTATCCCATCTCCCGAACCGCCTCCAGAATTTCCGGGGCCAGGTTCAAATCCGTGAAGGTAATGGCCGCTTCCAGGGCCGGAGATTCCGTCATGACTGTCGCATTGCTCAAGTTCTACCGCCAGTTCCGATTATATTGCACGCCAATCCAGGCCAGTTTCCTGGTCTGCCACACCGATCCAGCGCTCTTCGCAACCCATGGCGGCTGCCAGGGCCTGACGCGCCAGATCGGGGGAATTGTTTTCCTCGCTCAGGTGAGCCGCCACGATGTGGGTCCACTTGGGCGTTCCCTCGGCCTGAACCAGCGTGCCCAACAGGGTTGCTGCCGCGCTGTTGTCCAGATGGCCATAGTTTCCAAGTATGCGCTTCTTGAGGGCGGGAGGATAGCGACCGGCCTGCAACATGGCCGTGTCGTGATTGCACTCCAGAGCCAGGGCATGGCATCCCGCCAGGGATGCCTGCACATGGGCCGTGACATGGCCAAGATCAGTCAACAAGCCCCAGCGCACGGCCCCGTCGGTCACCACATACTGCACGGGCTCCCTGGCATCGTGAGGCACAGGGAATGCCTGAAGGGACAGGTCTCCCACCGCAAAGGCGTCATGACCATTGATGACCCTGCAGGCATCGGCTGGCAGGTCACCCTGGGCCGCCAGCACCGCCCGGGTTCCGTGGCTCATCCAGACCGGACACCCATGCCTGCGGCTGAAAGGCAGGGCGCCACGAACGTGGTCACTATGCTCATGGGTCAGTACCAAGGCGCTCACATCCTCCGGTACCAGGCCCAACCGGGCCAGCCGCCTCGCCGTGTCGGAGAGGCCAAAACCGCAATCCAGCATGACCCGGGTCTTGCCGGATTCCACCAGCCAGGCATTACCCTTGCTGCCACTGCCCAGGCAGGCGAATCGCACTACTTCAGTTGCTCGTGCAGCAAGCCCAGGATGCGGCCGGCAATCCCGGCCTCGGCAGGCTTGCCGGCCTGATCCAGTACGGATACCCGAGTCACCTCCTGCTGAGCAGCCACCAAGATACGATATTCCTGGGAGGCGATCGCCGGCTCGCTGCTGCGCCAGAAGGCAAGCTTCGAGAAGAACCCGGATTTTTCCTGCTTGGTCTGGGCATCCGGATCAGCATAGCGCACGAAATAGACCCCGGCAGCGCGGTCGCGATCCTCCACGCTGAAGCCGATGCGATCCAGAGCAAGGCCCACCCGGCGCCAGGCGCGGTCGAAGCCTTCGGGCAAGGCAAGCACTTGGGCACCATCGCCCGCCTTGATCAGGCTGGCCCGGGGCGGCTGGGCCTTTTCGGCCACCATGGACTGGGCCTTGGCCTCCTCTACGCCAAAGCGGACCATGAGGCGACGCAGCATTTCGGCCTCCAGTTCAGGATCCGCCGGGCGGGGCTGCCAAACGGTGCGTCCCTGTCCCTGATCGCCCCCGCCCTGGGTCCCCTCGAACACCTCCAGCATGCCGCGATGGCTGATGTAGATTTCGGTGCCCTGGCCGTCCGCGGCGGGCTCCAGGCGGGTACGGAAACGATCACGCTCTGCGGTGGAATAGAGGCCATCGATGACCTTGCCCAGGAAGTTGCGCACGGCATCCTGTGGTATCCGGGCACGATTTTCCGCCCAGTCCGTCTCCATGACCCCAGCTTCCGGGGTTTCCACATTGATGATGAAGCCCAGTTCCTGCCAGAAGTCCCGCACCACCGGCCAGACATCGCCGGGTTGGGCGGCCACCACCAGCCAGCGCTGGGTTCCGGCACGCTCTATGCGGGCGTTTTCAACCTTGGGCAGCAGGCGGTTGGCATCGGCGGAGGGCTGGGCAGCGCGCTCCCGGTCATAGCTGGAGTAGGAGGCGGAACCCTTGGCAGAAGCGCCCGGAACAGTGTAGCGGCTGTCACCGGCGGGCACGATGAGATCGGGCGGCGCCTCCAGGGTCGGCAGGGTGCCTGCCGACTTGTAGTCGATTTTCTTGCCTTCCATGAAGGAACAGGCCGACAGACCCGTCAGGGCCACCAGAATCAGTAATGAAACACGAGTCATTTGGACGTCCTCACAGGGCGCCGGCTTCCCTCAGGGCAGCGCGGATAGTGTCATGGTGAACCGGGGAGAGCGGGGTCAGGGGCAGGCGAATACCGGCCTGGATGTGCCCCATCTCGGCCAGCGCCCATTTCACGGGAATGGGGTTGGCCTCCACGAACAATTTCTGGTGCAAGGGCAGCAACTGGAAGTTGATTTCCCGGGCCCGCGCCAGATCTCCTGCAAAGGCGGCCAGGCACATCTCATGCATCAGTCTGGGCGCCACATTGCTGGTGACGGAAATCACGCCCGCCCCACCCAACAGCATCATGGCGAGGCCGCTGGCATCATCCCCGCTGTATACGGCAAAGCCTTCGGGCGCCCGGCGCAACAGGTCGGAGCCCCGCTCAAGATTTCCCGTTGCGTCCTTGATGCCGATGATGCCGGGCAACTGGGCCAGGCGCAGCGCGGTGTCGTTCCCGATATCCGACGCGGTTCGACCGGGCACGTTGTACAGGATCATGGGGATGTCCACGGCTTCTGCGATGGACTTGAAATGCTGGTAGAGGCCTTCCTGGGTGGGTTTGTTGTAGTAGGGCGCCACGGACAGCGCAGCCTGGGCACCGGCCTCCCGGGCGCACCGGGTCAACTCGATGGCCTCACGGGTGGAGTTGGCCCCGGTACCCGCGATGACGGGTATGCGTCCGGCGGACTGTTCCACGGCGGTCCGGATGAGGAGGCAATGTTCATCCGTGTCCACCGTGGGGGACTCGCCAGTGGTACCTACGATGACGATGCCATCCGTGCCTTGGGCCACATGCCAGTCCACCAGAGCACGCAAACCATCCAGATCCAAGCGCCCATCGGCCAGCATGGGGGTTACGAGGGCAACAAGACTGCCTTTCAGCATGATTTCCGTCTGTATCCAAAAAACAGGATTGTAGCTGAATATCAGGGCATTACCGCGCAAATACGCTGGACCCTGGCCACGACAGGGCCTGTTTGCACGAGGTCTTCATAGGCGATCACCCGAAGTTGGCCCCGGACCACCTCCAGAAGTTCACCGGGCAACAGGAGGTAGGCCGGATTGCGGGGCCGGCCATAGTTCTCCTGACCCCGCGCGAAGGTCTCATAGATGAACACGCCCCCTGGATTGACCAGCGCCTCCACCAAGGATGGGAGCAAAGGGCGGTGCAGGTAATTCGTCACCACCACGGCGGCATAGCGCCGAGGCCGGGGGCGCCAGGATCCGGTCTCCAGATCGGCCTGCAGCCAGGTAATGCCGGGCACGCCCCGCACTGGCTCGGAAAGTGACAGGTCACGATCCACCGCCTCCACGGCATGGCCCGCGCCCGCCAGATGGCAGGCGTGCCGGCCGGACCCGCAGGCCAGATCCAGGACGGGGCCCTTTGGGGATATCAGTTCGGCCCAGCGGACGACCCACGGGGATGGCGTCACGGGACAAAACCCTGGACAGCCGCACCACCCATGCCAATGGCGCGCAGGAAGAAGCGCTCCAGGAAGGCCGGCAGATAGGCCAGGGACAGATAAAGGACCAGAAAGCCCGCCCCCAGGGAAATCGGAAAGCCGATCGCAAAAATATTCAGCTGGGGCGAGGCACGCGTCATCATGCCGATCGTCAGGTTGGCCACCAGCAAGGCGGCAGCCACCGGCAGCGCCAGGTGCAGCCCTGAGACGAAGATGGCACCCGCCGACTGGACCAGGATCATGAAACCCTTGGTAGAGATGGGATCACCGCTGATGGGCGCAATGTGAAAACTGTCCCACAGGGCCATGATGATCAGGTGATGGCCATTGAAGGCGAACAGTATCAGCACCGAGGTGACGATCAGGAACTGGGAGACCACCGGCGTCTGGGCACCATTGATGGGATCAAACAAGGTGGCGAAGGACAGGCCCATCTGCAGCCCCAGAAACTGGCCGGCCAGCTCGATGGTGGCGAACACGATGCGCACCGAGAAACCCAGGGCGATGCCGACGGCCATTTGCTGGAGCAACATCAGCATGCCCTCCCCGGACACCAGCGGCACCGGCGCCTGGGGCGGCAGCGTGGGCACGACAGCCACGGCCAGGACCACGGCCAGGCTGACCCGGTAGGGCGTGGGCACCACCCGGTTGCCCAGAAGGGGATCCACCGACAGCCAGGCCAGTATGCGCACCAGCGGGTAGAAAAACAGGGCCAGCCAGGTTTGCCAGTCAGCCGTGGCGATGGTCAGCATGGCACGGGACGGCGATCAACCGATCAGGCCGGGTATGCTGGTGAACAGGCGAACCATGAAATCCACCATCAGTTGGAGCGCCCAAGGCCCCAGGAACACCATGACCAGGAACATCACCACCAGCTTCGGGATAAAGGTCAGGGTCATCTCGTTGATCTGGGTGGCCGCCTGGAAAATGCTCACCAGCAACCCCGTCAACAAGGAAGCCAGCAGAAGTGGCCCGGCCGTGGCCATGGCCACCTCCAGAGCCTGGCTGACCAGGGCAACGACAGTGTCTGGCGTCATCATGGGCGGATCTAGACCTGGAAGGTGGCCACCAGGGAGGCGACCAAAAGATTCCAGCCATCCGCCAGCACGAACAGCATGAGCTTGAATGGCAGGGAAACCAGCATGGGAGACAGCATCATCATACCCATGGACATGAGCACGCTGGACACCACCATGTCGATGATGAGGAAGGGGATGAACACGATGAAGCCGATTTGAAAGGCCGTCTTCAATTCACTGATCACATAGGCCGGCACCAAAACCTTCATGGGTGTCTGCTCCGGCGTCTCCAGGGGGGGATGCTTGGCAAGGCGGAGGAACAAGGCCAAATCTTCCTGTCGGGTCTGCTTGAGCATGAAAGACCGGAGGGGAACCGCCCCGCGCTCCAGCGCCTCGACAAAGTTGATCTGGTTTGCAGAATAGGGCTTCCAGGCGGTTTCATGAATCTTTTCAAACACGGGCGCCATGATGAAGAAGGTCAGAAACAGGGCCAGGCCGATGATGATCTGGTTGGGTGGCGCCTGCATGGTGCCCAGGGCCTGCCGCAGCAGGGCCAGGACGATGACGATGCGCACGAACGAAGTCATCATCAGCAACACGGCTGGCAGGAACGTCAGCGAAGTCAGCAGGAGCAGGGCTTCGATATTGAAGCTGTAGCTTTGGCTTCCCCCGGGTCCGGGCGTGCTCGTGAAGGCCGGCAGGCCCGGCGCAGCCCAGGCCGCTGCGGGCACCAGCAACAGCACCAGAAGCCATAGACGGGCCACGGTCAATCCCGGCGTGATTTGCGCAGCATATCCGCCAGGCGCCCCGCAAAGGCTGGTGCGGCGGCATTCGGCGCGTCGTCCACACCCTCGGGCCTGGGCAGCGTATGCAGCAGACTCACCTGACCCGAAGCCACCCCGAGCACCAGCCAGGTATTCTGGATCTCCACCATGACCAGACGCTCGCGCGGGCTCAGCATGACGCCACCCACCACTTTGACCATGGGGCTGCCATGGCCGGACATGGCACCAAACCGGCGCAGGAACAACAGGAAGCCATACAGCAGGGCCAGGACGATGACCAGTCCCAGCAGGCCTTGCAGCAGGGATGACCACCCGGCCGTGGAGGCTGCGCCATCCTGGGCGCTCCAGGCCAGGGAGGGCAGCAGCCCCATGAGAATGACCCATGGGCGCAGACCGGATGCGCCATGGCCCCTTGGGAGGCGACTGCTAGCCACAGTGTTCATTTGTTGATTCGACGCAGGCGCTCTGCCGGGCTGATGATGTCAGTCAGGCGAATCCCGAATTTGTCGTTGACCACCACCACTTCCCCCTGGGCGATCAGACAACCGTTCACCAGGACGTCCATGGGCTCCCCGGCCAGGCCGTCCAGCTCGACGACCGATCCCTGGGCCAGCTGCAACAGGTTGCGGATGGTGATCTTGGTCCGCCCCAGCTCTACGGTCATCTGCACCGGGATGTCCAGGATCAGATCCAGGTTGTTGGCCGCCGGCTGGGTCACTTCCGACGTCAGGGGCTGGAATATCTGGGCCTTGGCCGGTTGTGACGGCTCATGGGCATGCTCTTCCACGGCCGCTTGCTCGGCCATGGCCGCTGCCCAGTCGTCTTCTGCGGAACTGCCTTCCGCACCCTCCGGGGCAGCAGTCTCCTGCTCGGCCATGGCTGCGGCCCAGTCATCGGCGCTTATGGACTTATCCGCATCCTCGCTCATCGCTTGATCCCAATGCGGGACGCCTGCTCGCGTCCCTGCAACACACGCTCGACCTTGAGCGCAATCTGGCCGTCCTTCTGGCCGTACTTGCATTCGAACAAGGGCACCCCGTCCACTTCCGCCAGGACCGCCTCGGGCAGGTCCAGGGATATGACGTCGCCCACCTTGAGATCCAGAATCTGGCGCAAGGTCACCGGGGCTTCACCCAGGTTGACCACCAGTTCCACCTCGGCATCCTGGACCTGAAGACTCATTTCGGATACCCAGCGCTGGTCTGCTTCGGCCCGGTCCGCCTGCATGGTACTGGTCAACTGGTCCCGTATGGGCTCAATCATACTGTAGGGGGTACAGATGTGGAAATCGCCCCCGGAGGACCCCAATTCGATATTGAAGGTGGTCACCACCACCACCTCGGTGGGGGTGGCGATATTGGCGAACTGGGTGTTCATCTCCGAACGGACGTAATTCAGGCTGATGGGGTAGATGGGGGTCCAGGCTTTCTGGTATTCCTCGAACACCACGTCCAGCATCTTGCGGATGATGCGTTGTTCTGCCAGGGTGAAATCCCTGCCCTCCACGCGCATGTGGTACCTGCCATCGCCCCCGAAGAGGTTGTCCACCACCAGGAACACCAGGTTGGGATCGAACACGAACAGGGAAGTGCCGCGCAAGGGCGGCATGTGCACCAGATTCAGATTGGTGGGAACGATAAGATTCCGGACGAACTCGCTGTACTTGATGACGGAAACCGGTCCCACCGAAATTTCTGCGGTGCGCCGGATCAGATTGAACAGGCCGATGCGGAAGTTGCGTGCAAATCGCTCGTTGATGATCTCCAGGGTGGGCATTCGCCCGCGCACGATGCGCTCCTGGCGACCGATGTCATAGGAACGGACGCCCCCTGAAGCATCCTCCTGGGCCTCCTCCTCAGGCTCGCCGGTCACGCCCCTGAGGAGCGCATCGACTTCTTCCTGGGAAAGGATGTCCTCTGCCACGATTCCCCGCTATTGAATGATGAATGCGTTGAACAACACCTTCCTGACTCCCTTGGACGCCTTGCTCACACCAAGCACGTCATTCACGCTCTTGGCCACTTCTTCCGACAGCTTGTCCTTGCCCTCCAGGGTGGACAACTCATCGGCCATCTTGCTGGAGAGAAGCCGCAGCAACCCATCCCGAATCTCGGGCATGCGCAACTTGATATTGTCCTGGACGGCCTTGTCCGCCACCAGAAGATGGATCTCCACTTGCAGGAAGGTCTCGCCATCGACCAGGTTGACCGTGAACGTCTCTAGCTTTTCATAGATGGGAGGATGCTTGTCAGCCTGCTCCTCCGCCTCCTCCTGACCCTCGGTTTGCTCCGTGTCGGGCTTCTTGCCCAGCAACAGGAAGGCTGCACCGCCACCGACCACGGCCAGTATCAGAACCGCGGCAATGATGATGATCAACAGTTTTTTCTTGCTCTTGGGCGCTTCGCCCTCGGTTTTGACTGCGTCCTGGGCCATGACTCTCTCGACTTGCTGAAAAAATATGAAGAAACAGGATGTTTCCGAATGAAGCTTATGTTCTTTATTACGTCAACACAAGTCGAAACGCAAGTATTTGAAGTAATTACCAAGCGTATTTGCAACTGTACCGGTGGGCGCCGGATCGCGCGTGATGGTCCGGACGCCTCCTCTAGCGACCCGGTCGGGTCGGGCCAGGGCCTGCTAGATGTAGACGTCTACCCTGGCTGACAACCTGCCATGCCCCTGGATCACACCGCTCAACGTCTCATCGGCGTGGATCAGACCCTCCTCGCCCTGCCCGGAAGGGCCGTTGCCCCTGGCTTCAGTCTCGCCCCGTGGATTCGAATGTTGGCTGACGGATGCGTCCCCCAGGGTGATCCCCGCCTCGGCCATCAGCTCGCGAAGACGGGGGACTGCATTTTCCAGAGCCTCCCGAACTGCCGGATTATTGGCAAAAAACTGGGCTCCGGCCTCGTTGCCAGATGAATTCATCTTGAGGTGCACTTCGATGGTACCCAGATTGGGGGGGTTCAGGATCAACTCAGCCACCTGGGCATGGCGCCCGACCATCCAGGCGATGCGTTCGCCAACTTCGGTGCGCCACTCGGGGCTGGCAAAGGGGGCACTCATCTGTGCCGCCAAACGGGGAACCGCCAGGCCTGGGTCTGCTTCCCTGGCGAGAGGCACGCTGGCCAAGGGAAGGTGGACTTGGGCCAGGCTATCCTGGGTGGGGATCCCCGGCGGCAGCAATGGCGTTCGACCCGACGTTGCGGCGAAAGCATCCAGTGCCTGTTTCAACTCGGTCAGGGACAGGGGTTGCCCCCCCTGGAAATACAGTTCGGGCTTGGCCTGAAGGGACTTCAGGAAGTCGAGCACCACCTTGCCGGACGGTGCATCTGCCGCTTCCTGCGCCTGCAAGCCTGCAATGCCTGCCGGCAAAGTCGGCAATTTTTTCTGGCTCGTGGCGACATTTTCCACCCCTTGCCCCCTCAGGGCAGCCTCCCCAGAACCGCCGCGGGGCGTTGCGCCAGGGTTCAGAAGCAGGGCCAAGAGCTGGGTCCAGGGCGCCTCATCCATGTCACCCTTCTGAGCAAGCAGCCCCCCCGCCGCATCATCGACCACCATGGGCGTCAATGACGGGGACGACGCTTGATCCGCCGCCATGGTCCACGCCCCCTGGCTTGCCAGGGGAAGCCCTGCAAGCTTGCCCTTCAGCAGCAAACCCAGCAAATCGGGAAATGAACCCGCGCCAGCGTCCGATGCAACAGGGGCACCCAGGGAAGATGCGATCTGCGCCATGTCGACATTCAACTGGATCATGCTGGATTAACCTCGGGGCTTGATATGCCCGGGTTACAGCAATATCCATGCCTGAAATGATGCCCCCCTCGCCCGCCACGCTTATCCCCTGGGGGGAGGTCCTGACCTCATCATTCAGACAGTGATTGTTGACGCTCGCTGGCATAGCGACGATTGACCAGTTCGTCACTCTGGCGTTGTTCGCGCCGTTCTTCCTGGCGTTGCACTTCCGCCAGATGGCGCTGGCACAAGGTCTCGTAGGCCTTTACCTTGGCCCGCGCCTCGGTCCAGAGGCTTTCCGCGCCGCGCCAGGCCTCCACGGCCTTCTCCACTTCACCGGTCTGGGCCTGGATGGCACCATCCAGCTTGGCCAGAAAACCATGGAAATCCCTCAACATGTGGATATCCATGCCATTTCGGCTGCCTCCGCCCAGGCGGGCGTGGTATTCCGAACGATAGCCTTCCAATTCCGCCAGCCTTTGCCTTGCGGCAGCCTCTCGGCGCTTGCGCATCCGCAACAGCCTTTCAGCCGCCTCCAGCCGGTGGAGGGCATGATCCAACAGGGCCTGGAGGGGATAGGACGTGGCCAATCAGACCTCCTCTTCAGCCTCCAGGGGGCGGGCTTCCTCCTCCAGCATCACGGGTATGCCGTCCCGAATGGGATACGCCAGCCGGTCTGCCTTGCAGATCAGTTCCTGGGCTTCCTTGCGATAGAGCAGTGGTCCCTTGCATAGGGGACAGACCAAAATTTCAAGAAGCTTGCTGTCCATGATTTCTCTTCAGTGTATTCACGATCATCGTTTGTAGCCCGTCTTCGACCTGAGCGTCAACCGACAGGACCCAGATATCTTCCCGATCGAACCCTTCGCACTTGACTGCATCCTTCTCCGTCATCAACACCGTGCCTGGAGGCAGATCCGATGGCCTGAAGGGATGATGGTCGGGGAAAGGGTGGCATGTGCATGATATCCCCAGGGATTCCAGCATGTGGAAGAAGCGCTCCGGGTGGCCGATCCCGGCCACGGCGGCAATCGTCCGGCCCTGAAAGGCCTCTTCCCCGACCACGCGTTCCTTATGCTTCAGGTTATAGAACCTGCCCGGCTGCAATGCCATCCGGAAACAAGGTATCCCGAAGTCCCCGGCGCTTTGGCCGGGTCCATGGATGACCACGACCTGGACCTGCTTCAGGCGTGACAAGGGTTCCCTCAGGGGACCGACGGGCATGAGCCAGCCGTTGCCATGCCCCCTGGCCCCATCCACCAGAACGATTTCCATGTCCCGTGCCAAGGCATAGTGCTGGAGACCATCATCGGAAAGCAGGACATTCACGTCCGGGCAGTGTTTCAACAATGCACGGGCCGTGGACACGCGGCTTTTGCCTGTCCATACGGGGCACGCGGAACGACGTGCCAACAGCACGGGCTCGTCCCCACCCATTTCAGGAGAAGTGTCCCCATGGATGCCATGGATGCCACCACCAGCACCCCCATAGCCACGGCTGATGATGCCCGGCCGATAACCCGCCTGCCGGAGGGTGTCCGCCAGCCAAAGGATCAGGGGCGTCTTGCCGGTCCCCCCCACGCTGATGTTGCCGACCACGATCACGGGCACCGGCACGGCGTGGGATTTGAATAGTCCCTGGCGGTATCCCAGCCGGCGGAACCATACCAGCAGACGGAAAAGCAGACTGACCGGTGCCAGAAGGTACAGCCAGACGCAGCGGCCATACCAGCAGCGGACCAGATCGATGTTCAAGGCGTTTCAGCGGGGCTGGTCTGGGTAACGAAGGTAACCCGGTTGAAGCCTACCCTGCGGGCAGCGTCCATGACCCGAACCACGGACTGGTGGGTGGCCCTGGCATCCGCGCTGATCACCACCACGGGGTCCTGTTGCCCGCCGCCTGCCCCAACCAGCGCCGTGGCCAGATCATCGACTCCGTCTCCGGTCAGCAGGATGTCGTTCACCTGGTAGCGGCCGGACGCATCCACGTTGACATTCAGTTGCGGGATGTCCTGGGCCGATTCCCCCTGGGCTTCGGGCAGGTTGATCTGGAGTTCCGCAAACCGGGCATAGGTGGTGGTCACCACCAGGAAGATCAGGATCACCAGCAGTACATCGATCAACGGTATCAGGTTGATCTCCGGTTCATCCGCCCAGCGACCCTTCTGGAAATTCACTTGCGTTCCCCGTGCACGATCTCCACCAGCATGATGGCCTGTTGCTCCATCTCGGTCAGGAAGGCATCGACCCGGCTGCGGAAGTAACGGTAGAAGATCATGCTCGGAATGGCCACGATCAGGCCGAAGGCCGTGTTGTACAGGGCAACCGAGATGCCGTGGGCCAGGGCGGCGGGATTGGACCCCGTGGGCGTCTGGGCACCAAATATCTCCACCATGCCGATGACGGTGCCCAACAGGCCCATCAAGGGCGCCACGGAGGCGATGGTGCCCAGGGCCGTCAGGTAGCGCCCCAGATCATGGGCCACGGCCCGGCCGGTTTCCTCCAGGGACTCCTTCATGATGTCCCGGCTGCTGTTCAGATTGCGGATTCCGGCGGCCAGGATGCGCCCCAGGGGGGAACCTTCGGCCAGGGACCGCATGGCATTGGCATCCATGCCGCCCCGTCCAAGGCCCTCCAGGGTGCTTTTCAGCAGGGAGGGGGGAATGATCTGATCCCGGCGCAGGGTATAAAAGCGTTCGAAAATGATGGCCAAGGCCAGGATGGAAGCTATGATCAAAGGCCAGATTGGCCAACCGGCCGCTTCGATTAGGGCAATCACGGTAAATCCAGGCAAGGGTCAAAGAAGGCTAAATTTAGCCCGAGCCGTGCTTCGGGGCAAGGATTACGCCGCGCACACAGCCCGGCGGCCACTGCTATAATCCCGCGCAAATGAAGTCAATCGCCCCTACATACGCCGCCGCCTTGGCCACACCATCCCCATGATACGCCGCTGGTTCAACAAGGTACTTGGCCGAACCGCCAAGGCCTCGGGGCCAACCATACATACTGCCAGTCAGCATGGCATCCGCCGCGAGCAGATCCACCCCTGCGCCCTGAAGGTGACGCGTACCCTGGCGGAAAACGGTTACGCCGCCTTTGTGGTGGGGGGCGCGGTGCGGGATTTGCTGCTGGGCCGGGAGCCCAAGGACTTCGATGTGGCCACCGACGCCACCCCGGATGAAATCCGGCGCCTGTTCAGGCGTTCCCGAGTCATCGGCCGGCGTTTCCAGATCGTCCATGTCTACTGTGGCGCGGACACCATTGAGGTCACCACCTTCCGTGCCCAGACCGGCGAAGATGAAGACAAGCGCGTCACCGCCGACGATGGCATGCTGCTGCGGGACAACATCTTCGGCGGCCAGGAAGACGACGCCGCCCGGCGGGATTTCACCGTCAACGCCCTCTATTATGATCCGGTCAAGCAAGAGGTCTGGGACTATCACGGCGGGGTGAAGGATGCCCTGGGCAAAATCCTGAAAATGATCGGCGATCCGGCCACCCGTTACCGGGAAGACCCGGTGAGGATGTTGCGCGCCGCCCGGTTCGCCGCCAAGCTGGAGTTCCATATCGACCCGGGCACCCGGGCGCCCATTGCCCAATTGGCGCCCATGCTGGAGCGCATTCCCCAGGCCCGGATGTACGATGAAATGATCAAGATCCTGCTGTCCGGCCATGCCGAGCGGGGGGTGCGTCAACTCCGGGCCGAGGGACTGCACCACGGGGTACTGCCCATGCTGGACAGGATTCTGGACGACACCTCCCATCAGGCCTTCCTGCATGCCGCCCTGCACGATACCGACCAACGCATCCGCCATGGCCAATCGGCGTCACCGGCCTTCATGCTGGCCTGCCTGCTCTGGTTCGACATGCAGGCCGCCTGGGCGGCCTTGAAACAATCGGGTGAGCCGGACCAGGCCACCCTGTACACGGCCATGGATGAGACCCTGGAGCGCCAGCGGGATGCCATGGCCTTCCCACGGCGGCTGGACGGTCTGATCAAGGAGATATGGGCCTTGCAGCCCCGGTTCGAGCAGCGCAGCGGAGCCAGGCCCTTCCGTCTGCTCAATCACCCCCGGTTCAGGGCCGGGTACGACTTTCTGCTCCTGCGGGCCAAAGGCGGCGACGCACCGGATGAGCTGGCCCAGTGGTGGACCCGTTTTCAGGACGCCGGTGAATCCACCCGGCAGGACATGCTGGCCCAGAGCCCCTCGGGTGGCGAGAAACGTCGCCGGCCCCGCCGTCGGCGTCCACGCGGCCCGCGCAGCGACGCCCCTGACATTCCCTCCGGCGACCACTGAGCCCATTCATGTCCTCCCTCAGTACGGCCTATATCGCCCTGGGCGCCAACATGGATGATCCCGAGCAGCAGATTCGCTCTGCCCTGCGCGAACTCGGGCGCCTGCCAGCCAGCCGGCTCCTGGCGCACTCCAGCTTGTATCGCAGCCAGGCGGAAGGTTATAGCCAGCAACCGGATTTCCTGAATGCCGTGGCCCAGATCGAGACCGGGCTGGAACCCGAAGAGCTGCTGGAAGCCCTGCTGGCCATCGAACAGGTGCATGGCCGTCGTCGCACCTTCCGCAATGCACCACGCACCCTGGATCTGGACATCCTGCTCTATGGCCAACGCCAGGTCAGCCAGGCCGGACTGCACATTCCCCATCCGCGCATGCATCTGCGCGGATTTGTCCTGGCCCCCCTGGCGGAACTGGCGGCCGACCTTGAAATCCCCGGACATGGCCGGATCCTGGACCTGCTGCAAGGGATCCCTGAGCCACATCCGGTGCGTCTGCCAGCGGAACCCCATCGGGAGGCATCGTCATGAGCCTGCCCGAGCAGTACCGGTATATCGCGGTGGAAGGCCCCATCGGGGTCGGCAAGACCAGTCTGGCCCGCCGACTGGCGGCACATGTCGGCGCCGAGCTGTTGCTGGAAAATGCGGATGAGAACCCATTCCTGGCGCGCTTTTATGAAGACCGCAAACGCTACGCCCTGCCCGCACAGCTTTTTTTCCTCATTTCCCGGACGGATCAAGTGGCCAACCTGGCCCAGGCCGGACTGTTTTCGCCCGTCACCGTCGCGGATTTCCTTGTGGAAAAGGACAGCCTGTTCGCCCGTGCCAACCTGGACGATGCCGAATATGCCCTCTACCGGAAGCTCCACGCCGACCTCAACCCCAAGGCCCCCGTCCCCGACCTGGTCATCTTCTTGCAAGCCCCCCTGCAAACCCTGATGGACCGCATTCGCCGCCGGGCCAGAAGCTATGAAAAAACCCTGCCGGAGAGCTACCTGCGAGATCTTTCCCGCCTGTATAACGACTTCTTCTATCATTACGACGCTGCCCCGGTACTCATGGTCAACAGTGAACACTTGAATTTCGCGGAGCGGGACACCGATTTCCAACTGCTTGTCGAACGTATCCAGGCCATGCGCGGTCCCAGGGAATTCTTCAATTTCAGCCAATAGGGAGCACCGTCATGTTCTTGCCCCAGTTGCTCAAGAAATCTGCCACCGGTGAAAAACTTGCGGTGCTGACCTGCTATGACGCGAGCTTTGCCCGATGCATGGCCCGGGCCGGGGTGGACATCCTGCTGGTAGGCGACTCCCTGGGCATGACCGTGCAAGGGCATGGCACCACCCTGCCGGTCAGCCTGGAGCACATGATCTACCACACGGCCGCCGTGGTACGGGGCGCCGAGGGCCTGTTCACCATGGCCGACCTGCCCTTCGGCAGCTATCAGGAAAGCCCGGCCCAGGCCCTGGCAGCTTCTACCCGTCTGCTGGCCGCCGGCGCCAACATGGTCAAACTGGAAGGCGGTGCCGTGATGGTGGATACCGTGGCCTTCCTGAGCCAGCGGGGCATCCCGGTGTGTGCCCACCTGGGACTGCTGCCCCAATCCGTCAACCAGACCGGCTACCGGGCCCAGGGCCGGGAACGCAAGGCGGCGGAACAATTGATCAAGGACGCCGCCGCCCTGGAGGCGGCCGGCGCCCAGATGCTGGTACTGGAAGCCATCCCCACTCTCCTGGCCACCGAGGTCACCCAACTGCTGCGCATTCCCACCATCGGCATCGGCGCCGGCCCCCATTGCAGCGGCCAGGTGCTGGTCCTGCACGACGCCATCGGCCTGACCGGCAAACCACCCCGTTTCGCCCGCAATTTCATGCCTGAGGCCGCGGACATCGAAACTGCCCTGCAAGCCTATGTGCACGCCGTCAAGGCCGGAACCTTCCCTGGACCCGAGCATGAGACCCCGGCCTGAGATGCCACGACCCCCTTGCTCGCTGCGCTCGCTTCCCCCCAAGG
>DYHB01000129.1 GCA_020724415.1 Thiobacillus sp. | reverse complement strand
CGTCACCCGTCACCCGTCACCCGTCACCCGTCACCCGTCACCCGTCACTCGTCACCCGTCACTTGTCACTTGTCACTTGTCACTTGTCACTTGTCACTGTGTCACCTTGTCACCGGAGTCATGAAATGACCACCATCACCAAAGGCGCCGCGTTGCGCATCGCCCTGGCCGCCAAGGTTCTGGACAGCGTGGACCCGCGCGCCTTTACCATCAAGCTGGCCGAGAAACTCGGCCTGCCCATCGACGAAGCCAAGCTGGCGGCCATGACCGTGGCCGAGGTCAAACAGCTGTTGACCGGCGAGGAAACCATCGAGCCGGACCAGGACATGGCCTCCATAAAACTCGCCGTGCGCTACCTGTGGGGCGAGGGTGGCAACCCCGGTGGCGACGACCCCGGCGTGCCCAAACCCGAGGCCTATGCCGAGGGAGAGATTCCCGACAGCCTGCGGGTGGCCGTGGCCTCCAACAGTGATGCCAATCTGGATGGCCATTTCGGCTCCGCGCCCCGCTTCCTGGTCTATCAGGTGGGCAAGCAGGCCATCCGGCTCATCGACGTGCGGCCCACTCTCATCGCCGACGAGGCCGAGGACAAGAACGTCGCCCGCTCCGAGCTGATCAACGACTGCCAGATCGTCTACGTCCAATCCATCGGCGGCCCCGCCGCCGCCAAGGTGGTGCGCGCCGGCGTCCATCCGGTCAAGATCCCCACGGGCGGTCCCGCCCTGGATGCCCTGGTCCGGCTACAGGCCGTCCTGGAAGCCCCACCGCCCTGGCTGGCCAGGATCATGGGCGTGGAAGCCAGGAGCCTGGCCCAGTACGCCACCGAGGAAGAAGCGTGATCAGCGCCGAAACTCTGTCCAGGATTGCCGCCCAGGTGGCGGAACTGGGTGTCAGCGATGCCGCCCTGGCCGCGCTGCGCCAAGCCTGGCCCGACGTGCATTTCACCCACTGCTCGGAAGACGACGTGCCGGCTCGCCTGGTCCCCTCCGCCCAGGGCGACGGCTTTGCGCTCTACCTCATCAGCAACGCCAGCCACTGCATGGGCTTCACGGATCATCCGGAAGCCGCCACGGGCATCGTCCTGGCCGAGACCGGGGCGGAGTGACTTGATATGGGTCATGCCCCTCCGCCCCGACGTGCGCGTATCGTTATGTAGCATGACAACATATCGAATGGAGACTCGTGACATGCCCGCCAAGCAGACCTTGTCCGCCCTGCCCGCCCTGAGCCGGGGCAAGCGCTGGGACCATCTGGAGTTGCTGGAGCGCATCGATGCCTCCGGTTCCATCTCGGCCGCCGCCAACGCCATGGGCATGAGCTACAAGGCGGCCTGGCAGGCGGTGGAAACCATGAACAATCTGTCGGAACAGCCGGTGGTGGCACGCCAGACCGGCGGCAAGCACGGCGGCGGGACGACATTGACCGAATACGGCCGCCGGGTGGTGGCCGCCTACCGCCGTCTGGAAAAGGAACGGGAGCGGGTACTCACCCACCTGAACCGGATCATGGACGACTTTGATCAGTACTACCGTGTGATCAGGAGATTCGACATGCAGACCAGTGCCCGCAACCAGTTCCTCGGAACGGTGAAGTCGGTGAAGACCGGCGCCGTCAACGACGAGGTCATCCTCGACATCGGCGGCGGCGACCAACTGGTCGCCATCATCACCCAGGACAGCACCCAGCATCTTGGCCTGGCCCCCGGCGTTGAGGCCCATGCCCTGGTGAAGGCGCCCTGGGTGATCCTCACCACCGACGATGGCCTCAAAACCAGCGCCCGCAACCGCCTGTGCGGCACCGTGGTGCGCTGCCAGGAGGGCGCGGTGAACGCCGAGGTCATCCTCGAACTGCCCGGCGGCAAGACCGTGGCCGCCATCGTCACCAACGACTCCATCCAGTCCCTGGGACTCAAGGTGGGCGTTCGGGCCTGCGCGCTCATCAAGGCCTCCCACATCATCCTGGCGGTATCGGCGTGATGCCCTGCCGGATAACTTGCCGAAACGGATTCAAGCCCCAAGGAGACATGCCATGCCAGTCACCCGTATTTTTTTCGCCCTGTCGGTCATGATGTTCAGCGCATCGAGCCATGCCGGCGAGGTGCGCGCCGCCGTCGCCTCCAACTTTACCGGCCCGGCGAAGCTGATCGCCGAACAGTTCCAGTCCGAGACCGGCCATAGGGTGAAACTCAGCTATGGCTCCACCGGCAAGTTCTATTCCCAGATCAAGGCTGGCGCCCCCTTCGACGTGTTCCTGGCCGCCGACGACACCACGCCCGAAAAGGTGGCCAAGGACGGGTTGGGGGATTCCGCCAGCCGTTTCACCTACGCCATCGGCACCCTGGTGCTGTGGAGCAGGAAGCCCGGCCACGTCGATGACAAGGGCCATGTCCTTCAAGGCAAGTTCGACAAGCTGGCCATTGCCAACCCCCGCCTGGCACCCTACGGCGTGGCCGCCCAGGAGACCCTGGAAGGCCTGGGACTGTGGAACCGGGTCAAGGACCGCATCGTCATGGGCGAGAACATCACCCAGACCTGGCAGTTCGCCGGCACCGGCAACGCCGATCTGGCCTTTGTGGCACGCTCCCAGACCCTCAAGGACGGCAAGGCCATCGAAGGTTCCCAGTGGGTGGTGCCCAGGCACCTCTATAACCCCATCCGCCAGGATGCCATCATGCTCAACAGCGCCCAGGACAAGGCGGCCGCCGAGGCCTTCATGAAGTACCTGAAGGGCCCCAGGGCCGCCGCGGTCATCAGGAGTTTCGGCTACGATCTGCCCTGAGACTCCCAGCCGCTGCCGGCCATCGCGTTCCGGATGGTTCGGCGCTCCTCAATCCCCATCATCAGGGCTCCGTCCATGACTTCCGAAGACCTGCTCGCCGTCTGGCTCACCCTCAAGCTGGCCAGCATCACCACCGTGATTCTGCTCGTCATCGCCACGCCCATCGCCTGGTGGCTGGCCCACACCCGGTCCATCTGGAAAGGCCCGGTGGCCGCCGTGGTGAACCTGCCCCTGGTATTGCCGCCCACGGTGCTGGGCTTCTACCTGTTGCTGCTCATGGGACCGGACGGCCCGGTGGGCCAGTTCACCGAGTTCCTCGGCCTGGGCCGCCTGCCCTTCACCTTCTGGGGCTTGGTGGTCGGCTCGGTGGTCTTTTCCCTGCCCTTCTCCGTGCAACCCATCCTCAACGCCTTCGAAGCCATGGGCGCACGGCCCATGGAAGTGGCCGCCACCCTGCGCGCCAGCTTCATCGACCGCTTCTTCAGCGTGGCCATCCCGCTGGCCTGGCCGGGCTTCCTCACTGCCATCGTGCTGACTTTCGCCCACACCGTCGGCGAGTTCGGCGTGATCCTCATGCTGGGCGGCAACATCCCGGGCGAGACGCAGGTGGTATCCGTGGCCATCTACAACCACGTCGAAGCCATGGATTACGGTCCCGCCCACCTGCTCGCCGGCGGCATGGTGGCTTTCTCCTTCCTGGTGCTGCTGGCGCTCAACCTGCTGGGGCGGAGGCGGACAGCATGAGCGCCCCCGCCCGACCGCCTGAAGGAGGCGCGCTGCCTGCCTCGGGGAAGTTGTCCCACAGTGACAGGAGGGTCGTCCAATGAGCATCGTCGCCCGCTTCAGGCAGGACCGCGGCACATTCGTCCTCGACGTGGACCTGAACCTGCCCGGCCGGGGCACCTCGGCCCTGTTCGGTCCGTCCGGCTCGGGCAAGACCACGCTGCTGCGCCTCGTCGCCGGACTGGATCACGCCCCCGGCTACCTGGAAGTGAACGGCCAGGTCTGGCAGGACGATGCCAGGAAGGTCTTCGTGCCCACCCACAAGCGGGCACTGGGCTACGTGTTCCAGGAGGCCAGCCTGTTTCCCCATCTCAGCGCCCGGCGCAACCTGGAATATGGCATGCGCCGGGTGTCGGAGAGCGAACGCCGGGTGAACCTGGATCATGTCCTCGACCTGCTGGGCATCGGTCATCTGCTGGAGCGGCGTCCGGACAGCCTGTCCGGAGGCGAGCGCCAGCGCATCGCCATCGCCCGGGCCCTGCTCACCAGCCCCCGCCTGCTGCTCATGGACGAACCCCTGGCGGCGCTGGACCTGGCCCGCAAGCAGGAGATCCTGCCCTATCTGGAACGTCTGCGCGACGAACTGGAGATCCCCATCCTGTTCGTGAGCCATGCCCCCGACGAAGTGGCGCGCCTGGCCGACCACATCGTCGCCCTGGAAAGTGGCCGGGCCGTTGCCCAGGGCCCGCTGCTGGAGGTCCTGGCCCGGGTCGATCTGCCCATCCGCCTGGGCGAGGACGCGGGCGTGGTCCTGGACGCCGTGGTGGCCGAGCGGGATGCGTCATGGCACCTGGCCCGGGTGGAATTCCCCGGTGGCCAGTTCTGGGTGCGGGATGGCGGTCACCCGGTGGGCAGCCACGTCCGGGTGAGGGTCCTGGCCCGGGACGTGAGCCTGGCCAAGGCTCCGGCCACGGAATCCAGCATCCAGAACAGCCTGCCCGCCACGGTGGTGGCCGTCGCGGAAGACAGCCACCCGGCCCTGGCCCTGGTCCAGCTCCAGGTGGGCGCGAGTCCCCTGGTGGCCCGGCTGACCCGACGCTCCGCTGCCCAGCTGGGCCTGGTCCCGGGGTTGGCCCTCTGGGCCCAGGTCAAGGCGGTGGCCCTGATCGGCTGAGGCCGTCCGGGGAGCCGCCGCCTGCACCGGCCAGTCCCTGCACGGGCCCATGCAGGCATTGTCGGAAATCCGACAATCCGGTCACAGACCTTACGGAATCGTCCCCGGGCCCTGCCCGGCTGCCTGGGGCCCCGTCACCCCTGGCCCCGCCATCAGGCCGCTCCCGGCACTATCCATGGCCTGGCATGGGAGTTGCTGGACAGGGGGCTGTTCGTTCCTTCAGGCGCGCCTGAGGGATTCTGCGTGCAAGCACCCGCCGCCATCGGCTGGATAAGGATTCAACATGAACGGCTGCCCCCCCGACGAACCGACTTGGAACAGGTTCATCCAGGAGATCGACCACCTGCCGCCCCGGCCCCACCATAGCGGCCTGTTGGACACGGCCAACGCACGAATGCCGGCCTGCCGGTTCCGCTACGCCTACAGCCGGGGCGGCTGGCACCGAATGGGCGGCGTCATCGGCACCGATGGCCAGCGCGTGGCCCCGGAACTGGAGAGCTGGCTGGATACCGAATGGGCCGCCGGCCAGGAAGACATGGAGGCGTTTCTGCTGCGGCACGGGGAGGACGCGCTCCAGGTGACGCGCCATGCCGGCCAGACCCATTTCTTCGTCGCGCCCTACGGCCCGGGCCCGGCCGAATTCCTGCAGCTCGAAGTGGAGGAATTGCAGGAAGTGCTGGATCGCCTGCTCATCAACCCGGAGTCACTGCCTGCCGACCGCGAGGAACTGTCCGAACCCCTGGCGCCAGCCATCCTGCCCCATCAACCCGTGGGCCCGCCACGCTACCGGTATCGCCGGCTGGTGGACATGGGCCGCATCGCCGCACGGGGGGCCGGCAATGCCCCGACCGGCCCGGTGCAGGCCTGGCCCCTGAATCGCTTCATGGCGGAATGGCAACGGGGCGGTGGCGCCGATGCCGGCCACTTCTGCGATCGCTGGATCATCACCCTGAGGGAACATGCAGACCCCTACGGAAACCTGGAAACCAGTGCCAAGCCGGTCTCCCTGCTGGGGCGCAAACTCCGTCATTTCCACTGGCAACCCGACCTCCGGGGCGTGCCGCTGGGAGACCTGGTCCATGCCTTCGACCGAGCCGCCGGACATGGCTCGGCCTGGTATTTCCATATGGTGGCCGGAGCCCTGGTGCCCCGGGAACTGGCCTATGGCCTGATGGACGACTGGCAGGCGGGGTTTCGCTATCTGTCGGAGCGGGACGCCCGATTGTTGGCCGGCTGGGTCGACAACCCCTATGCGGTCTGAGATGTGGCATGGCCCGGCCGGGGCCCGGGTCTTGTCGCATACCCGACACGCGGCAATCACGACGCCCCTTTTTGAATCATGCACTTATGCCTGGCACGGGGATTGCAAAAGGTTACTTGTGCAACCCGTGTGAAGCCATCATGCAAACCGT
>DYHB01000010.1:28369-42089 GCA_020724415.1 Thiobacillus sp. | reverse complement strand
TCTCGACCCCTGCGCGATCCTGGGGGGTCAACGACCCCTCCAGCCCGGAGATGAACAACCGACCCGCCGACAGATAGATGAAGGCCATGGCCCGGGACCCAAGCATTTCCTGGTGCAGGGCCGCCAGGAAGGCCATCTCGACCTCTCCGGGACAGGTATAGGTCAGCGCGAATCCGGATTCGGAATACTCATCCAGATGGAGCTTCTTCTTCAGTCGTTGAGTTCTATGTTTGGACATATTCAGACTCCGGCAAGCCCATGGAGAAAGGCCATGGCTGGGTGGCGAACGATAGGGAGCTTACCAAGGTCCGGGCTCAAATTCCGAGCCTCCGGCCACCTGCGCCCGCCGCGCGATCACTTGGCGGTCTTGACCCGTTCCATCTTCTTGATGACCACATCCGCCACGGGTACATCGCCATGACCCTGGGCCGACCCGGTCTTGACGCCGGAGATCTTCATGATCACATCCATGCCCTTGCTCACCTTGCCGAATACCGCATAGCCCCAGCCCCGCACGGATTTGCCCGTGTGATTCAGGAAGTCGTTGTCCGCGGTATTGATGAAGAATTGCGCCGTGGCGGAGTGGGGGTCCATGGTTCGGGCCATGGCCAGGGTACCCTTGACGTTCTTGACGCCGTTATCGGCCTCGTTCTGGATCGGTGTCCCGGTGTCCTTCTGGTTCATGCCCGGCTCGAAGCCGCCGCCCTGGATCATGAAATTGGGGATGACCCGGTGGAATACCGTGCCGTTGTAGAAGCCCGAATCCACATAACCCAGGAAATTCTTGACCGAGGCAGGCGCCTTGTCGGCGAAGAGTTCCAGTTCCACGTCTCCCAGGGAGGTGGACATGCGCACCACAGGATTGGCGGCCAGGGCCACGCCTGACACGGTCATGTACAACATCAGTGCCATGGCGGCACGAGATACAAAAGACATGTTGTGGCTCCTTGAACATTGGAATCCCGGCATTGCCCTCCGGGACAAGGGTGCGGGCCAAGCCCGCGACCGGGGGCCATTCTACCTTCCGCCGGATACGCTTTCGCGGCCGGCAGGATGAAAGGCGCCCGGGCCCGGCCATCTGTTCCACGTGAAACCTACCGGGTCATGACCGTCGCCGGACGGACACCACGACAGCCCCGGAGTTCCCCGACCCGGGACATCGCACCCCGGTCCCATCACTTCAGGCGCTCCAGATAGCCCTGGCTGTCATCGATGCCGAACTCCACCCACATGGGCAAATGATCACTCATGCGGTAGGTACGCCAGTCTCCGAAGCTCCGGCCGGGCTTGGTGGCCCGCTCGGCAGCATACTCGGCCTCGGCGTCCAACCGGTAGACATGGTCGAAGAAATCGAACACGCCGGCCCGCCCGGTGGGCACCAGACGCGCCAGGCGCTTGAAGTAGGCAATCTGGTCATAATGCTTGTTCTTGGCCACGTTGGACCCGGGCACGGTCTGGAGCGCCTCGGGCACCTTGAAGCCCGCGTCCTGGATGGCCTGCATGGTCACGTCCTGGCGGTTGAAGATGTTGAAATCCCCCAGCAGGATCAGATCACTGTCCACCGCCGCCTCGCCCGGGGCATATTGGGGCGCGCCGGAGAACTTGCCGGCATGGCGGGCGATGGTCCGGGCCAGCTGGGTGATTTCCGCCAGGCGACGCGGGTCGGCTGCCACGCCCGTGCCGTAGTAGATGTGGGTGGTGACCAGACTGAAATAGGCCCATCCGGCATGGAACCCTGCCACATAGGGTGACCGGGCCAATTGCACCGGCTCGGCCTCGGCCCCCTGATCCTTGGGCAGAACCAGCTCGGCCGCCAGGCCGGTAAAGGACACCTTGCGCCGGTCGTACAGGAAGGCCATGCGTTCCGAGTTCCCGGAACGGCCCAGGGTGACATCGGTCACGATGAAATCCCACCACTGGCCCAGGATCTTCTGCAGGCGCTGGATGGGATACAGGCCTTCGCGCAGTTCCTGCAGGGCGATCAGATCGAACCGGCTGAGAATCTCGGCGATGTAGTAGTAAGCCTCGTCGGTGCGATAGCCGTATTTGCCGGAATCGAATTCCCGGATGTTCCAGGTGGCCAGCAGCAGGGTATCCGTCAGGGTGCGCCTGGGGATGGCCTCGTTCAGGGCAGCCCGCAGTTGTTGCAGACCGGCGATGGTGCGGCCCCGCAGAAGGGCGTCCTGGATGCGCTTCAATCCCGCGTAATGCAGCATGGCATGTCTCCCCGTGTGGACTTCGGGGCAGGATACCTGCTCTGGCCCGCCTTGTGCAGTTCAGTCTGCCCGATCCCAGGGAGGTGTGCCGGCCAGGGCCTCGGCCATGAAATCCACGAAGGCACGCACCCGGGTGGACAGGTGCCGGGTGTGGGGATAAACGGCATAGGCATTCAATTGAGGCCAGGCATGGTTCTCCAGGAGTGTGACCAAGCTGCCCGCCGCCAGCGCCTCGTGGACCAGGAAGGTCGGCACCATCACGATACCGTGACCCGACACGGCGGCCCGGACCAGCATGTCGCCGTTGTTGGCACGCAGCCGCACCGGAACGCGCACGGTCGACTCGCGGCCCTGCTCATCGCGATAATTCCATATATCGGGATTGGACGGGTTGCCATAGACCAGGCAGGCATGGCGGGCCAACTCTTCGGGATGGGCAGGCACACCGTGCGCCTCCAGATACCGCGGGCTGGCGCAGACGCAATGCCTGATCAAGGCCAGGCGCCGGGCTACCAGACTGGACTCGGCCAATTGGGCTACCCGGATGGCCACGTCGATACCCTCCTGGATCAAGTCCACCTGCCGGTCGTTGAAATCCAGATGGATGGTAAGGCCCGGGTGCCGGGCCATGAAGGCATCGATCAAAGGCGCCAGTTGCAGAAGTCCGAAGGACAGGGGCAACGCCACTTTCAGGGTTCCGCTCAAGGTGCCGTGGGCCTGGCTGACGGCCTGCTCCGCCTCGTCCACATCCGCCAGGATCTGTCGACAACGTTCATAGTACGTCCGGCCGGTCTCGGTGAGATGCATCCGCCGTGTGGTCCGTTGCAGCAGCGAGACGCCCAGCCTGGCCTCCAGATCCGCCAGGCGCCGGCTGACCGCAGACTTGGCCAGGGAGAGTCGATCTGCGGCAGCACCGATCCCGCCGCTCTCCACCACGGACGCGAAGATTTCCATATCGGCGAAACGGTCCATATTGTTCTCATAATGGCAATTATGAATTCTGATTATGGATATTTATTCCGATATTCACAACAAAGACAATGCACCCATGGACATCCCGTTGATGTCGCTCAAATGGAGATTGAAATCATGCACAACCCGATCGCCCCCGCGTCCGAAACCACCCCACTGACCGTTTTGCGCATCGATGCCAGCGCCCGCTCAAACGGCTCGGTCTCCCGGCAATTGGCCGATCACCTGGTGGATCAACTTGGCCGGAATGTGGCCCCCATCCACCTGGTCCAGCGCGACCTGCGGGATAACCCGCCGCTCCTGGACGAAGCCTGGGTAGGCGCCAACTTCACCGACCCCGCGCAACGCACCGAGGCTCAGCGACAGGCCCTGAGCTTGTCCGACACCTGGGTATCTGAACTGATGGCGGCCGACATTCTGGTCATCGCCACCCCCATCTACAATTTCAGCGTGCCCGCCGCCTTGAAAGCCTGGATCGACCAGGTGACCCGGGCTCGTCTGACCTTCCAGTACACCGAACACGGCCCCAAGGGCCTGCTTTCGGGCAAGAAGGCTTATGTGCTGGTGGCCTCGGGTGGTACGCCCGTCGGCGGCGAAATGGATTTCGCCACCCCCTGGCTGAGGTTCATACTCGGCTTCCTGGGCATCACAGACGTCACGGTGATTGCCGCCGACCGAGGCATGGCACGGGGCAACGAGGCCCGCCAGGCTGCCCTTGAACAAATCAACCACAGCCTGGTCCGCCATTCGCCATCCCCGGCCCATGCCATCCACGATGCCAGCCTGATCCACTGAGAGGATCCCGACATGACTCCGCGAACCTTACGCCAAGTGATTCCTGCCCTGGATACGTCGGACGGAGCAGGCGTGTCCTTGCGGCGCAGCCTGGGCACCCCGGCCCTGCGCCAGCTGGACCCGTTCCTGATGCTGGATCATTTCAGCAGCGACAACCCGGACGACTACATTGCCGGCTTTCCGGACCATCCCCATCGGGGCTTTGTCACCCTCACCTACATGCTGGACGGCCACATGGAACATCGGGACAGCCTGGGCAACCGGGGCGACCTGCGCGCCGGCGGCGCCCAATGGATGAAGGCGGCCAGCGGCGTGATCCACTCCGAGATGCCGCGCCAGACCCAGGGTCTGATGCGCGGGTTCCAGCTCTGGGTGAACCTGCCGGCCCGGGAGAAGATGACCGAGCCGGCCTACCAGGAGTTCGCCCCGGAAGCCATTCCGGAAGTCCGGGCCGAGGGCATCACGGTCAGGGTGCTGGCGGGTGAATACGCCGGCACCCGGGGCGTGATCGACGATCCCCATACCCACGTGCATTACCTGGATGTGGCTCTGGTCCCTGGGGCGAGGATCGAGCTTCCCCTGCCTGCCGGCCATGCCGCCCTGATCTACAACTTCCAGGGCCGGGCCGAGGTGGCCGGGCAGACCCTGCCGCCCCATGGCCTGGGCGTGCTGGGCGATGGCGACCTGGCGGTGGTGAGTGCGGGTTCCGAAGGGGCGCGCTTCATCCTGGTGGCCGGCCGGCCCCTGGGGGAGCCCGTGGTCCAGTACGGTCCCTTTGTGATGAACACCCGGGAAGAGATCGACCAGGCCTTTGCCGACTACCGGGCCGGGCGTCTGGTCCAGTCCGGGCCGGCCCCGGCCCAGGCCAGCCTGCCATGAGCCGGCATCCGGTCACTTGGGACAGCGCTGCCCGGGCTTGAGTTTGGGCTTCAGGTACGGCCAGACCGCCTCCAGCATGGCGGTCTGGGCCTTTTCGTTCGGGTGGATGCCGTCCGCCTGCATCATGCCGGGCTTCAGGGCCACCTGGCAGACAAAGCAGGGCACCAGGGTCGCTCCTTCCTGGCGCGCCACCTCGGCATATTGTCGGGCCACGGCCTGGCCATAGGCCGGGCCATAGTTGGGCAGGACCGGCGCCTCCAGCAGCAGCACCCAGGCTCCGCTCGCCTTGGCCTGGCGCACCAGCCGGGCCAGGTTGTCCCGGATCACCGGCGGCGGGATGCCGCGCAGGGCATCGTTTCCCCCCAGCTCGATCACCACCCCCCGGGGCTTGTGTCGCGTCAGGGCGGGCTGGAGCCGCTGCAGGCCATTCTGGGTCGTGTCACCGCTGATGCTGGCATTGATCGCCGTCCAGGCGGGGGCCTGCCCGGCCAGCTTCTGCTCCAGCCGGTTCACCCAGCCTGTACCATTGGCAAGTCCATAACCGGAACTCAGGCTGTCGCCCAGGATCAACACTGAACAGGAGGCCGCCCAAGCCCAGGCGGGCCAGGCCAGCCAGATCCATACACCGAACAGAAATCGCATCCATGCACCCCAACATACGCACTTATGAAGAGACCTCCAGCCGCACCCCCGGGTTCCACCCCGTGGCGGTAGAAGCCCGGGGGCTTGGCCAGCAGGTCAGCACCGCCGAGCGGGACCTGACCATCCTGAAGGATATCCACCTCAGCGTCAAAGCCGGCGCCACCTGGGCCATCACGGGCGCTTCGGGCTCGGGAAAATCCACCCTGCTGGGGCTGCTGGCCGGCCTGGATCGTCCCTCAAGCGGCAGCGTGACCCTGCTCGGCCAGGCCCTGGACGGCCTGGATGAAGATGCCCGGGCCCGTCTACGCGCCGGCCGGGTGGGTTTCGTGTTCCAGTCCTTCCAGCTCCTGCCGGCCCTCACGGCCCTGGAAAACGTCCTCCTGCCCCTGGAACTGTCGGGCCAGACCGATGCCCGGGATCAGGCCCGGCATTGGCTGGAACGGGTGGGCCTGGCAGAGCGGGCGGAGCATACCCCGCGCCAGCTCTCGGGCGGGGAACAGCAACGGGTTGCCCTGGCCCGGGCCTTCGCCACCCATCCCGAAATCGTCTTTGCCGATGAACCCACCGGCAACCTGGACGCCGACACCGGCGCCCGCATCATCGACCTGTTGTTCGATCTGAATGTCCAGACCGGCACCACCTTGATCCTGGTCACCCATGACGAAGCCCTGGCCGCCCGCTGCAGCCATCGCTTGCGCCTGGCCGCCGGGCGCGTGGTGGACGCCGGCGCCGGGGCTGACGCATGATGCGCTGGCTCCGTCTGGGCCTGACGCTGCTGCGTCGGGAACGTGCCAGCGGCGAATGGCGCATCCTGCTCCTGGCCCTGGTCATCGGGGTGGGCAGCGTCTCCACCACCGGCTTCCTGGGCGATCGGCTGAAACGGGCCATGACCGAGCGGGGCGCCGGGTTCCTGGGGGCCGACCTCTTGGTCACCAGTCCGCGTCCCATCCAGGCCTGGCCCGACCATGATCTGGACACCAGCCAGGCCATCGAGCTCGCCAGCATGGCCAGTCGGGGCGACCTGTTCCAACTGGTCACCCTGCGGGCCGTGGACGCCGCCTGGCCCCTGCGCGGCCAGGTGCGCATTGCCCAGCGCCCCTTCGAAGACGGCCAGCCCGGACCGGCCCTGCCGCCCCCTGGGGACATCTATGTCGAAACCGGCCTGTTGTCCCTGCTGGATGCCCAGGTGGGGGATCGGGTCCGGATCGGCGCCAGCGAATTCCGCATCGGCGGGCTGGTGGCGGACGAGCCGGGCCGCATCGGCGGCATCTTCGGCCTGGCGCCCCGGGTCTTCCTCCGTGCCGATGCCCTGGCCGCCACCCAGGTGTTGCAGCCCGGCAGCCGGATCACCTACCTGTACCAGTTCGCCGGCGCGCCCGAGGCGATCGAGGGTTTCGCCCGGGCACTCAAGCCGCGCCTGGACAATACCCAGCGCCTGACCGGCGCCCGGGAGGGCAGCCAGGTACTGCGCGGGCCCTTTGCCAATGCCGACCGTTACATCCAGCTCACCGCCCTGATCAGTCTGCTGCTTTCGGTGGCGGCCGTAGCCATCGCCGCCCGTCGCCATGCCCTGCGCCACTATGACCAGGCCGCCCTGCTGCGCTGCCTGGGGGCCACCACGGGCCAGTTGCGCACCCTCTATGCCAGCCAGTGGTTGCTGCTGGGACTGCTGGGCAGCCTGCTGGGGGTCGGTCTGGGCGCCCTGGCTCAACAAGGCCTGGCCGCCCTGCTCCTGCCCGAAGCGGCGTGGCAACTGCCGGAGTTGGGCTGGGCGCCGGTGGGCGCCGGCATGCTCAGCGGCCTGCTGGCCCTGGCCGGCGCCAGCCTGCCCTATCTGCTGCGCCTGAGCCAGACCCCGCCCTTGCGGGTCTTGCGCCGGGACCTGCCGCCCTTGCCCCTGGCCGCATGGCTCAGCGCCGCCATCACCGGGACGGCCCTGACCGGGCTGGTCCTCTGGTATGCCCAGGATGCCCAACTGGTGGCTGTCTTCCTGGGCGCCCTGGCGGCCCTGGTCCTGACCCTGGCCATCCTGGCCCGGCTGGCCCTGGCCGGGGGACGCTGGGTGCGACGGCTCAGCGCCGGACCCCTGCGCTTCGGCCTGGCCCAGCTCCTGCGCCATCGCCTGGACAGCACCCTGCAACTGGGGGCCTTTACCCTGGCCTTGTTCCTCCTTGCCCTGCTGACCCTGGTACGCACCGACCTGGTGCACGGTTGGCGCCAGCAATTGCCGGCCGATGCCCCCAACCATTTCCTGGTCAACATCGCCCCACACCAGCAGCAGGAGGTAAGCGCTTACTTAGCCAAATACCCCATCAAGTCCTCAGATTTGTATCCCATGATCCGCGGCAAGCTGGTCACCCGGAACGGCCAGCCCATCACCGAGGGCCTGTCGGAAGCGGCCCGGGAAGACAACACCCTGCGCCGGGAGCTGAACCTGACCTGGACCGGGCGCCTGCCCGCCAACAATGAAATCCTGGCCGGCACCTGGCATGGCAACCGCCCGGGCGACGAGATTTCCGTGGAGGCGCGCATGGCCGAACGATTGGGCCTGGCCCTGGGCGACCGGCTCGGCTTCCAGGTGGGCGACCAGACCGTGGAAGCCCGCATCACCAGCCTGCGCAGCGTGCAGTGGGAATCCCTGCAGCCCAACTTCTTCGTCATCTTCGCCCCCGGGCCCCTGGAAACCCTGCCCGCCAGCGGCCTGGCCGCCATCCATGTGCCCCCCGAGGCCCGGGATGCCCTGACCGGTTTCGTCAAGGCGTTTCCGGGCATCACGGTACTGGCCCTGGACAAGTTGATGAACGACATCCAGGCGGTGTTCGACCAGATCATCGCCGCCCTGCAACTCCTGCTGGGCTTCCTCCTGGCCGCCGGCATGGCCGTGGTCCTGGCCACCCTGCTGGCCAGCCTGGACGCCCGCCAGCAGGAAGCCGTGCTCCTGCGCACCCTGGGCGCGCCCCGGGCCTTCCTGGCCAAGAGCCTGTGGAGCGAGTTCCTTGCCCTGGGCGCCCTGGCCGGCCTGCTGGCCAGCGCCTGCGCCGAGATCGCCATGGCCCTCATCGCCCAACGCCTGTTCGAGCTTTCGCCCCAGTGGCACCCCCTGATGTGGATCAGCCTGCCCCTGGCCGGCGCCCTGCTGGTGGGCGCGGGCGGCTGGCTGACCACCCGGCAGATCACCCGCATACCGCCCATGCAATCCATCCGCGCCCTGTCATGATGCCCGGCCGCACCCGCCCAGGCACCCGGGACCGTCCGGCATGACCGTCGCCCTGTTACTGCTGGCCCTCCTAGTCGGGCTAGCCTGGCTACGGCATGCGGTCCATGCCAGCCTGGCCCCGGAATGGCGGGCCCACACCCGGACCCCGGACAGCCTGGGCCTGATCTACCGGCAAGTCCGCATCGGCACGGAAAACGGCAAGCACCTGCACGGCTGGTACATCCCCCAGCCGGGTCCGGCGCCCGGCGTGGTTCTGCTGCATGGCTGGGGCGGCAACGCGGAGACCCTGATGCCCCTGGCCCGGCCCCTGCACCAGGCGGGATGCCATCTCTTGATGATCGATGCCCGCTGCCACGGGCACAGCGACGAAGACAGCTTTGCCTCCCTGCCCCGGTTTGCCGAGGACCTGGGCCACGCCCTGGATTGGCTGAAGGCCCAACCCGAAGTGGATGCCCGGGCCCTGGCCGCCATCGGCCACTCGGTGGGCGCCGGGGCTGCCCTGCTGACCGCCGCCCGGCGCAAGGACCTGGCCGCCGTGGTCAGCCTGGCCGCCTTCAGCCACCCCAAGACCATGATGCGGCGCTGGTTTCAGTCCAAGGGCATTCCCTACCGACCGGTGGGCTGGCTGATTCTGGCCTACGTCCAATGGGTGATCGGCCACGCCTTTGACGCCATCGCCCCCCTCCACACCATCCGGCGCATCACCTGCCCCACCCTGCTCATCCACGGCACCGACGACGACACCGTACCCGTCTGGGAAGCCCAGCTCATCTACGCCTCCCGCACCGGCGACCATGTCCAGCTGAAGCTGGTGGACGGCAGCCACGATGACTTCCGGGACCTGGAAAAAGACCTGCCCGCCCTGCTCGACTTCCTGACCCGCCACCTGCGGGCCAGCGCCTGATCAACCGGGCGGCAACCCCGCCGAAACCCGGGCCCGCTGCTTGGCCGCCACAAAATCCGCATGCCCCACATGGAGCAGATCCCCCAGCCGGCGCATCAAATGCAGCTCATGGGCATCCAGATGCCCGTCCACCATGGCTACATGCCACAGCTTTTCCACAATGCGCACCTTGCGCGGGTAATCGCACACCTTGTTGATCAGGGAAGTGAACTGGTAATAGTCATGGGACTGGCGCGCCTCCGACTCCGCCAGGGCCATCAGCGTCTCCAGCCGGGCCTCGTCCAGGCCGAACTCATGACTCAAGGTCGCCATCACCGCCCGACGTTCCGCATCCTGGATGCGGTTGTCCATGCGCATCATCTCCAACAACAACGCCGCCGTAGCCAGATGCAGGGACGCCTCGTCATCCACCCCCGGCGAAGTGACGCCAGGTTCGATGAACTGGGTAAAAAAGGATTTGATCGTGTCGAGCATGATGGTGTCTGACCGAATAACAAAGTGGTGGTTTCACGTGGAACCCATGGACGCCCTGGATTTGGCTGAGGCACCCGGTCAGCCGTGAGACGAGTTGATGGAAATGAGTCAGCAATTACAAAATCCTGGGTCGTTGCCAAGGTGGATTTTATGAGCGAGCCCTGTGGTTCATCCAGCCCGACCAACCCATGCAGAACGGTTTCATCGAACAGTTCAACCGAAGCTATCAGGATGGATCAAGAATTTAGTATGTGTTGGTGTGCCAAGGTATACCAATTGAGAGCAATTGCCACCGGGGCTTCAATCAGCAGCGAAAGAGGCCGCTGATCGGCCGAAGCGGTCGCTCCGGCAGTTCGCCAAGTCAGGCTGCTACCGGCCAGTTGCCGTCGTAGAGGATTCACCGGCGACGGGCGGCAAAGAACCAGGTGCGGACCTTCGCTTATCCTGCAAACCGCCCGGCCGTCTACCTAAACCTGCCATAGGGCCAACTCGCACTGCTTGACCATAGGAGACGCAAATTGCAGTTGACCTTTTGATATGCCTTGTCTACATTCTAAACATCGTTAGAATGTTAGATATATGAACAAGCGCGCACTCAAAGACCTGCTCTACGAACAGGTCGCCCGTATCGGCAAAGCCACCTCCAGCCCCAAGCGGCTGGAACTGTTGGAAATCCTCGCCCAGGGAGAAAAAACCGTCGATGTCCTAGCCGCAGAGGCAAATATCGACATCAAGCTTGCAAGTGCCCATCTGAAGGTATTGAAGGAAGCACGTTTGGTGGAGGCGCGGCGCGAGGGAAGGTTCATCATTTATCGCCTATCCGGTAGCGATGTCAGCAACCTCTGGGTCAATCTGCGCACCGTTGCCGAGGAGCACCTAGTGGAGCTTAAGGTGGCCATGGACCAGATCTTCTCGACGCCGGAGAAACTGGATCCCCAGACCCGGCGTGGCTTGCTGGATAAGGCACGGCGCGGCGATGTGGTGGTACTGGACGTGCGTCCCTCCGACGAATACGCCAATGGGCATCTCCCCTACGCCCGCTCCATGCCCCTGGCGGAAATCAAGAAACGACTGGCCGAGTTGCCTACCGACAAGGAGATCGTTGCCTACTGCCGCGGCCCCTTCTGCATGCTTTCCGCCGAGGCAGTGCAACTGCTGCGGGAGCATGGCTACCAAGCTAACAAGGTCGCCGATGGCCTACCGGAATGGCTGGCGGCCGGACTCCCTATCGAAACCGGAGAATCCTGATGGCCAAGTATCTCTTCATCCTAAATGATGCCCCCTACGGTTCCGAGCGGAGCTACAACGGCCTGCGCCTAGCAGATTCCCTGGTCAAAAAAGGTGGTCATGAGGTGAGAGTGTTCCTGATTGGCGACGCAGTCATGTGCGCCAAGGCCGGCCAGCACACACCCAACGGCTACTACAACATTGAGCGCATGCTCCTGCCTATCACCCGTGCCCAAGGGCAGATCGGAGTCTGCGGCAGCTGCATCGACGCCCGAGGCATCGACCCGGGCATGTTGGCAGAAGGAACCCATAGAAGCTCCATGGACGAGTTGACTGTCTGGACCGAATGGGCCGATCAGGTCCTGGTTTTCTGATTTCATAAAAAGGAGACAGCCATGTTTTTCAGACAGCTACTGGCCAAGGAGGCCACGCTTTCCTACCTGTTCGGTTGCGGTTCCTGCCATGTCGCGGTGGTCGTTGACCCGGTCCTGGGTGATGAGGACTGGTTCCTCGCCGAGGCGGCCAAGCAGGACGTCAAGATCACCCATGTCATCGACACCCACGTCCATGCCGACCACTATTCCGGGGGCCGTGCCCTGGCCGAGAAGGCGGGCGCGAGGTATTGCCTACACGAATCCAATGCAGGACGGGTGAAGTATCCCTTCGAGTCCCTTAAGGACAACCAGCGCATCGACGTCGGCAACGTCTACATCGACGTGCTGCACACCCCCGGTCATACCCCGGACTCTATCTGCCTCTTGGTGACCGACAAGCGCCGGGCCGAAGCGCCCTGGTTCGTCCTCACCGGCGACACCCTGTTCATCGGAGCCGTCGGGCGCCCGGACCTGGCCGGCAAGGAAACCGAGATGGCGGGCCAGATCCATGCCTCCATCCACCAGCGCCTGCTGTCCCTGCCTCCCGAGGTGGAGATCTACCCCGGACACACCTCCGGCAGCGTCTGCGGTGCTGGCATGTCAGGCAAGCCCGGTTCTACTTTGGGTTTCGAAAAGCGCTGGAATCCCATACTCGCCCTGGAGAAGGACGACTTCGTCGCCTCGTTGACCAAGGAAATCCCGCCCCGGCCGGCGGAGATGGACCGCATGGTGGCCTTCAACCTGGGGGCCTGATATGTCGTTGGCCCAGGGGGGGGCGGACTACCGCTACGGCATCCGCCACAACTTCGCCCAGTTCGGTCATCAACTGATCCAGGTCTTCCTGGTGGGCCTCACCATCGGCATGACCCGTACCGTGGTGCCGGCCTTGGCCGAGACCGAGTTCGGCGTCGCCAAGGGCTCCTTCATGATGCTGATGGCCTTCGTGGTCGCCTTCGGCTTCGTCAAGGGCACCCTCAACTTCGTTGCGGGCAGGCTATCGGAGCGCCTCGGCCGCAAGCAAGTGCTGTTCTGGGGTTGGGTCGCTGCACTTCCCATCCCCTTCATCATCCTCTATGCCCCATCCTGGAACTGGATTGTTTTTGCCACGGTGTTGCTTGGCATCAACCAGGGCTTCACCTGGTCCATGACCCAGACCGCCAAGCTTGACCTGACCAGGCCGGCGCAGCGCGGCCTGACCATCGGTTTGAACGAGTTCTCCGGCTACTTCGGGGTGGCGGTGGCGGGCATTGTCACCGGCTACATGGCCGCCGGCCTCGGACCGCGCACGGGGCTGTTCGTATTCGGCCTGGCGGCGATACTTGTCGCCGGCTTGCTTACCCTGATCTGGGTGAAGGACACCCTGCCCTGGGCCCACGCCGAGGGCAAGAAGCACGCGGCCGGCCAGGTCACCGGTCCGCGGCCACGCTATCCAACCAACATTGCCGACCAGCCCTCCACATGGGAAGTCTTCACGCTGATGAGCTGGCGCGACCCCCGCATGTTCGCCCTCTGCCAGGCTGGCCTCGTGGAGAAATTCGTCGATGCTTTGGTCTGGGTTTTCTACCCCGTGCTGCTTTACCAACGCGGCCTGTCCCTGGCAGGTATCGGCTGGGTGGTGGGGGTGTATGGCTTCGTCTGGGGTATGTCCCAGTTCTTCACTGGCCACCTTTCCGACAAGATTGGCCGCCAGAAACCTATCGTCTGGGGCATGTGGCTGTGTGGTGCCGGCGTGGCCCTGACCCTGCTGGGGGAGGGCGAGCTGTGGTGGTCCGTGTCTGCTGCCGTCACGGGCTTCGGCATGGCCCTCCTGTACCCCAACCTGTCGGCGGCGGTGGCCGACATCGCCCATCCCAACTGGCGCGGCAGCGCCATCGGCATCTACCGCTTCTGGCGTGACCTGGGCTATGGCATTGGCGCCCTCTTGTTGGGTGGGGTGGCCAGTCTGGCGGGGCATATCGAGGCAGGCTTCTGGTTCACCGCCGGGGCCATGTTTGTCTCTGGGGCGCTGGTATGGCGGGTG
>DYHB01000010.1:0-28359 GCA_020724415.1 Thiobacillus sp. | reverse complement strand
CCCGCGCCTCAATCCGGCTCCCGGGACCCCGGTGCAAATTCCCTAGCGTACTGGTTCGTTCGGCCCTGGGGCAGCCGCCGTTGGGCCGTTACCCTTCCAAATCAACCGCAGGTGGCTAGACCTGCCATTGCCAATTTAGGAGTCGTTCGATGCAAAACCTGCAAACCGCCATCGAGGTGCTCAAGCACGGCGGAGCCATTATCTATCCACTTCTGGCCCTGGCCTTGGCCGCCTTGGTGGTCATGTTGGACAAGGTTATCGTCTATCGCCGCTACGCCCGTCTAGCCGAGCCTCTGCGTGGGCTGGTAGAAACCTATGGCTTCGAGTGGTCCGAACTGGATCGTCATCTGACCGTCTTGGGGCCTCGCAATTATTTCGGTCGCTTCTTCAAGGTCATCATGGACAACCGCACCAAGCCCGCCTGGTGGGTGGAATCCCGGGCCGGGGATGAGGCCCAGCAGATCGAGAAGGCCCTTGGCCGGGGCATGTGGGTACTGGATACGGTGGTCACCGCCGCACCCCTGCTGGGCCTCCTGGGCACGATCTTCGGCATGATGCAGTCGTTCAAGCTTATTGGTCCTGACGGCCTGGTGAATCCCGGCGGCGTCACCGCCGGCGTGGCCGAAGCGCTGATCGCCACGGCGGTCGGCCTGCTCATCGCGCTGGTCGCCCTATTCGCGTTCAACTACCTGACGCGCCTGCAGGCGCAGACGCTGGACGAGATGGAGCGCCTGGGCACGCGCCTGCTGGATCACATCCGCCTGGATGCCCAAGACGGGGCCGGCCGTGAAACTGCGTAGACTGCGCCAGCCCAAGCGGGGCCGCATCGAGATCATCCCGATGATCGACGTGATGTTCTTCCTGCTCGCCACCTTCATGCTGGCGTCCCTGACTATGCAGCAACTCAACACGGTGAAGGTGGACCTGCCCAAGGGGGCGGCCACCCCCGTGGAAAAGAGGCCCCTGGTAAACCTGACGGTGACCCCGGACGGCAAGCTCTTCCTGGATAAGACACCAGTCACCCTGGACACTCTGGCCCCCATCCTGAGAACCCGAATGGACCCTGCTGATCCCAGGGTCATCGTCGCCGCCGACACTGCCTCCACCAACGGTGTGCTGGTCCAGGCCATGATCAAAGCCCGTGAGGCGGGAGCGCAACATTTCCTCATCGCCGTCCAGAGTGGTCGCTGAAGAACCCTTCGACTGGAGACAGGACAGCCCCTGGCGGCGCCTGCCTATCACCCTGCCGGGGGCGGTGCTTCTGAGTGTTCTTGCCCTGTGGATGAGTGGCGGGCTCCAGCCCGGCGAGGCCCCAGGGCTGTCGGGAGCGCCGGAGCCGCTGCCCCTGGACGCCCAGTTGATCGAACTGCCGCCCCCGCCGCAGCCCGAAGAAATCCAGAAACCCGAGCACGAACCGCCGCCCCCCAAGCCGCAGCCCGAGCCGGCCTCGGAGCCCACACCGGTGAAGGTGCCCGCGTCCCTGGCTGCCCCCGTCGCCCCCAGCGCCGAAGAATGGGCCCTGGCCTCCACCTACACCCTCAAGAACGGCAAGCGCTACCGCAACGCCTGGGGCCAGCAGGTACGCAGCCAGATGGGTACCGCCGTGGAAGGACCGGACCAGGGTCAGGTGCGCTTCCGCATTACCATCAACCCGGACGGTAGCCTGGCCGAAGTAGTGGAGTTGTGGTCCACCTCAGCCAAGGCATCGCAACTCGCCCGCAAGGCTATCCAGGAAATGCCCAAGCTGCCTCCTACGCCGGGCGGCAAGCCCCTGGTATTCGAGCGAACCATCTCTTTCCTGCCCTACGAGACGGGCTGGCCACCGTCCTACAGGTACGATTGCCTGCCAGACCCACCCCAGTTCAAGAACCCCTTTGCCTGGAACGGCGGCGGCTCACTGCCTCCCCCGCAACCTACCCCTCAACGGGAAGAGCGAGCCGAGGACTGCCATCCCAGCGAAGTAGACGCTAGCTGGGAGGAAGAAGACAGCGAACTGCAACGCCAAGTCGAGCGCAACCGCTGGGGCCGGTAATCAAGCCATTGAATAGTTGACGGGCCTTATTCGCTGTCGCGGAAACGGCGCGACCCCGCGCAGATAGCGGCCAGACAAGTTTGACTGACTCTGTCGGATGACAGCTTCGTGGTAGAGAGTCCGATCGAGTGATCTGAACCTGATGCGGACCTACGAGGTTTCCAGAAACCCGCCATCTGGGCGACCGCTGTGCTCCGACACCTGCCTGATGATCTACTTCACCACCTCGGTCATTGCTGCCTGCGGGATATTTCCCGCATTGCGTCAGTAAGTTGCCAATTGCAGAGGTTGGCATTACCGGACGGATGTTTATGGCAGCGGCTATGGGTGGGTGTTCATACTGGTGGTGACACCGAAGTCGTAATCATATCCTGGGTTTGTGGACCGAGCCCGGAAGCGGGGAAGTCCTATCTATAAATGTTATAAGTTCGACATTGTTGTATCATATGTTTCATGAAATGGCTGCTCCTGGTCCTCACTTTGCCCACCGAGAACGCCTCAACCCGGATGCGGGTGTGGCGTGCATTGAAATCGCTCGGTGCAGTCGTACTGCGTGATGGCGTCTATCTATTGCCGGATGGGGAAGAAAGAAACCCAGGATTGAATGAGGTCGCGGAAGATGTGACGACTCATGGCGGTACGGCCTATGTATTGAACTTGCCGAGGGTGAACTATCCGTTTGAGGTCTTGTTCGACCGCACAGCCGAATACAGCAAGCTTGCTGAGGAAATCACAGACCTGACAGCACGGATCGATGCCGGAAAATTGAACGAGCAGATGCGTGAAGCTCGGAAGCTGCGCAAAACCTTCTCTGCCACCGTCACGATCGACTTCTTTCCAGGTGAGGCTCAGAGACAAACCGCCGGATTGCTGGAACATCTGGACGAACGTCTGGAAGCCTTCAACGCCCAGGGCGAACCTTCTGCGCATCCTGGCAAGATCGCGGCGAGAAATCCGGCCGAATTTCAGGGTTGCCTATGGGCCACCCGGCGGCGCCCCTGGGTGGACCGATTGGCTTCCGCCTGGCTGATCCGCCGCCATATCGACTCTGACGCACGATTCCTCTGGCTGGCAAGCTCCACCGATTGCCCATCCGATGCGCTGGGTTTCGATTTCGACGGTGCCAGCTTCAGCCATATTGGCGAGCGTGTGACCTTTGAGACCCTGATGGCCAGTTTCGGCCTGGAAGGCGATGCTGCCCTGACGCACATGGCGCGCATCGTCCATTACCTCGATGTCGGCGGCCTGCCCATGCCCGAGGCGGCTGGATTGGAGGCGATGCTGGCCGGGATGCGAGACGCCATCGACGACGACGACGCGCTGTTGGCTGCTGCCAGCCAATCCTTCGATTACCTGTATACCCACCTGCGACGAGAAGAGCCCGCAACATGAGCGAAAATATGGAACGACCAGCCCAACCAAGCCTCTCCGAGGCCTTCCCCTACTGGCTGAAGCTGGGCTTCATCTCCTTCGGAGGGCCGGCGGGGCAGATCGCCATGATGCATCAGGAACTGGTGGAGAAGCGGCGCTGGATTTCCGAACACCGCTTCCTGCATGCCCTCAACTACTGCATGCTGCTGCCGGGGCCTGAGGCGATCCAGCTGGCCATCTACATTGCCTGGCTGATGCACGGCATTGCCGGAGCCGTGGTGGCCGGGGTGCTGTTCTTCCTGCCCGCCTTCGCCCTGCTATCCACCTTGGCCGCTGTCTATCTCGCCTGGGGCGACGTGCCCTTGGTGGCCGGTATCTTCTACGGCATCAAGCCGGCGGTGGTGGCGGTGGTGCTGTTCGCCGCCTGGCGCATCGGCTCCAAAGCTCTAAAGAACGAGGTGCTCTACGCCATTGCGGCGCTCGCCTTTGTCGGCATCTTCTTCTTCAAAGTCGGCTTCCCCTGGATCGTCTTGGCTGCCGGCATCATCGGCGCCATCGGCGGCAAACTGGTTCCGGCCAAGTTCAAGGGTGGCGGCGGCCATGGTGCCTCCAACAAGGAATATGGCCCAGCCCTGATCGACGACGACACCCCGCCACCGGCACACGCCCGTTTCTCCTGGGCCAAGCTGGGTGCTAAGGTAGTTGTCTTCGTCGCCCTCTGGGGCCTGGCCATGCTGGCCATCGGCGGCGACGAGACCCTGCAGGCCATGGGCGACTTCTTCACCAAGGCGGCCTTCCTCACCATCGGCGGCGCCTACGCGGTGCTGCCCTATGTCTATCAGGGCGCGGTGGAGCAGTACGGCTGGCTGACTGGCCTGCAGATGATGGACGGCCTGGCCCTGGGCGAAACCACGCCCGGCCCGCTGATCATGGTGGTCACCTGGGTCGGCTACCTGGGCGGCGTCGCCAAGGAAGTCGCGGCCAATCCCATCGCCGCCGGCCTGGCCGGCGCCACGGTGGCGACCTTCTTCACCTTCCTGCCCAGCTTCCTGTTCATCCTCGCCGGCGGCCCGCTGGTGGAATCCACGCGCGGCGATCTCAAGTTCACCGCACCGCTCACCGCCATCACCGCCGCCGTGGTCGGCGTCATCGTCAACCTGGCGGTGTTCTTCGCCTGGCATACCTTCTGGCCACAGGCCAGCGAGGCAGCGCCCTTCTCCGGTCCCTTCGAGTGGCTGCCGGTGGTGGTCGCCGTTGCCGCCTTCATTGCCCTGTGGAAGTACAAGGCCGACATCATGAAGGTGATCGGGGCCTGCGCCCTGATTGGCTTGGCCTACACCCTCATCATGTAAAGGATCTGAGATGCCCTACGACATCAAACCCCTGTCCTGCGACCCGGCCAAGCTCAGCGGCCTGTCGGAAAAGCTCATCGTCAGCCATTGGGAGAACAACTACGGCGGCGCGGTGAAGCGCCTCAATGCCATCGAGCAGAAACTCGCCGAACTGAACTGGGCCAGCGCACCGGTATTCGAGATCAACGGTCTCAAGCGCGAGGAGATGATCGCCAGCGGCTCGATGATCCTGCATGAGGTCTATTTCGATTCCATGGGCGGCAAGGGTGGCAATCCCGCCGGCGCGCTCAAGGAGCGCATTGAGCGAGACTTCGGCTCGCTCGACGCCTGGCGCGCCGAGTTCATTGTCATGGGCAAGGCCCAGGGCGGCGGCTCTGGCTGGACCCTGCTGGTATGGAGCCCGCGCCGGGCCCGCCTGGTGAACGCTTGGGCGGCCGACCACGCCCACAACCTGGCTGGCGCCAGCCCCCTCATTGCCCTCGACATGTACGAGCACAGCTACCACATGGACTTTGGCGCCAAGGCGGCGGCGTATGTGGACGCCTTCATGAACAACCTGTCCTGGACGGCTGCAGAGGCCGCCTTCACCAAACTGGGAGCCTGACCATGGATCGCACCATCAATCCTGAAATCCTCAAATCCGAACTGGCTGGCAAGTTCATCCTCGACGTACGCCGTGCCAATGACCGCGACGCCTCCAGCGAGCAACTGGCTGGCGCCAACTGGAAAGACCCGGAAAAACTGGCGGAATGGGCTGACCAACTGCCGCGCGAGCAGGACATCGTCCTCTATTGCGTACGGGGTGGTTCCGTCTCCAATGCTGTCGTCGATGCCCTCCAGGCCAAGGGACTCAAGGCTCGCTTCATCGACGGTGGCATCGAGGGCTGGAAGGCAGCTGGCGGCGAGGTGGTCACCAAATGAAATGGGTTACGCGGGAACGCCCCAAGATCGACCGCATCGCCTGTCCCTGGTTGATTGCCCGCTTCATCGACCTGGACGCTGAGTTCCTCTACGTGCCAGCCGATCAGGTGCTGCGGGTGGCGGAACAGATAGGCGCTATACCCTATGACATCCCAGGCGTCGAATACGGCCATCGGGGCGAGCTATGCAGCTTCGACGCCTTCCTGGACAAGCACGGGCTCGACGAGCCGACTTTGCGACAGTTAGCCGTGATCGTGCGCGGTGCCGACACTGACCAGCATGACCTCCACCCGGTATGCGCTGGCTTACATGCCCTGTCCCTAGGACTGTCCAGGAACTTTAGCGACGACCATGCGATGCTGGAACAGGGGATGGTGATGTACGACGCCTTGTACAGTTGGGTTCGTGAATGTTCCGACGAAAGACACACTTGGAAGGGGCCTGCCTGAGAATCGGTTATAGCCGACAAGCACTCATCTGCCTGACTCGCCATGCGACTGCTGTATCCATAAACCTGCCGTTGGGACCTCCGGAAATCGTAAGGAAGGTTTGAGACGGATGAGGCTCGACAGGATGCCTACCATGTAGGTCAGCTATGAGGCCGTACCGGCCGTAGCCGATAAACGCGGCTATGTCTGCAACGGGTCGGTTGCGGACTCCCAATCAAGCATCAGCCGATGGCCGCTATGGCCGAACTGTTGTCTTTCATTGTTTGGTTCGATCCATAAAAAAGCCGACTTCATTCTGTCGGCTTTTTTCCTCGAAATCTAAACCTTTGGTAAAAATCTAGATAATCGTGGGATCCAAAAAATGATCAAACATCCAAGTTCCTTACCCCCAGCGCATTGGTCTCGATGAAGTTGCGGCGCGGTTCGACTTCTTCGCCCATGAGGGTGGTGAAGATTTCGTCGGCCGCGATGGCGTCTTCGATCTGCACCCGGAGCAGGCGGCGCACGGTGGGGTCCATGGTGGTTTCCCAGAGCTGTTCGGGGTTCATTTCGCCCAGGCCTTTGTAGCGCTGGATGGCGAGGTTGCGCTTGGCTTCTTCCAGCAGCCAGTCCAGGGCTTCCTTGAAGTCGGTGACTTTGGCCTTGGCTTCGCCCCGGCGGATTTCCGCGCCCTCGCGGATGAGTCCGGACAGTAGTTGGGCGGTCTGACGCAGGGGGTCGTAGTCGCCGCCTTCGACGAAGAAGGGGTCCAGGTAGGTGGTGAGGCTGATGCCATGGCGGATCTTGCTGATTTCCAGGCGCCATTCGCCGGTTTCTTCTTCATGGACCAGATTGACCTTGACCGGCCCCAGCTTGGCCATTTCGGTCTGGATGGCGTTGGCGGCGGCCTGGGCGTTGGCTTCGGTGTCCAGGCGCACGGCGGGCACCTTGAGCAGGGTGTAGAGGACGTCGTGGTCCATGCGGCGGGACAGGCGCTCCACCACGGCTTCGGTGACGATGAACTGGCGGGCGATCTGTTCGAAGGCTTCGTCCGATATGGGGTCGGCGCCGGCTTCCGGTACCAGTTGGGCGTTTTTCAGAGCGGCCTGGAGCAGGTATTGCTTCAGTTCGTAATCGTCCTTCAGGTAGGTTTCGCTACGGCCTTGCTTGACCTTGTACAGGGGGGGCTGGGCGATGTAGATGTGGCCCCGCTCCACCAGCTCGGGCATCTAGCGATAGAAGAAGGTGAGCAGCAGGGTGCGGATGTGGGAGCCGTCCACGTCGGCATCGGTCATGATGATGATGCGGTGGTAGCGCAGTTTTTCCGGGTTGTAGTCGTCCTTGCCGATGCCGGTGCCCATGGCGGTGATGAGGGTGACGACTTCCTGGGAGGACAGCATCTTGTCGAAGCGGGCTTTTTCCACGTTCAGGATCTTGCCCTTGAGGGGCAGGATGGCCTGGAACTTCCGGTCGCGTCCCTGCTTGGCTGAGCCGCCGGCGGAGTCGCCCTCCACCAGGTAGAGCTCGGACAGGGCCGGGTCTTTTTCCTGGCAGTCGGCCAGCTTGCCGGGCAGGCCTGCGGAATCCAGCACCCCTTTGCGGCGGGTCATTTCCCGGGCCTTGCGGGCGGCATCCCGGGCGCGCGCGGCTTCGACGATCTTGGCGCAGATGGTCTTGGCGTCGATGGGCTTTTCCAGCAGGAATTCGGACAGCTTCTGGGACACCACTTCTTCCACCGCCGGGCGGGCCTCGGAGGAGACCAGCTTCATCTTGGTCTGGGAGGCGAACTTGGGGTCGGGCATCTTCACCGACAGGACGCAGGCCAGGCCTTCGCGCATGTCGTCTCCGGTGATTTCCACCTTGGCCTTCTTGGCGATGTCGTTTTCGTCGATGTACTTGTTGATGATCCGGGTCATGGCGGCGCGCAGGCCGGTCAGATGGGTGCCGCCGTCAGACTGGGGGATGTTGTTGGTGAAGCACAGCACCTGTTCGGCATAGCTGTTGTTCCATTGCATGGAGACTTCCACCGTAATGGTGACGTCGCCCGCCTGGGTTTCCCCCGTGGCGTAGAAAATGTTGGGGTGGAGTACGGTCTTGGTGCGGTTGATGTACTGCACGAAGCCCTGGACCCCGCCCGAGAAGGCAAAGTTTTCGTGCCGGCCGTCCCGTTCGTCGATGAGTTCGATCTTGACCCCGTTGTTCAGGAAACTGAGTTCGCGGATACGCTTGGCCAGGATTTCATAGTGGAATTCCACGTGGCCGAAGATTTCCTCATCGGCCAGGAAGTGCACTTCGGTGCCGCGCCGGCTGGTGTCGCCCACCACCTTCAGGGGCGAGACTTCCACGCCTTGCTGGATCTGGATGTCCCGGTCCTGGGCATGGCCGCGATGGAATTCCATGAAGTAGTGCTTGCCGTCCCGGCGGATGTTCAGCTTGAGCCACTTGGACAGGGCGTTGACGCAGGACACGCCCACGCCGTGCAGGCCGCCGGACACCTTGTAGCTGTTCTGGTTGAACTTGCCGCCGGCGTGCAGCACGCACATGACGATCTCGGCGGCGGAACGCTTGGGCTCGTGCTTGTCGTCGAACTTGATGCCGACCGGAATGCCCCGACCGTTGTCGGTGATGGAAATGGAGTTGTCCGCATGGATGATCACCTTGATGTCATCGCAATGGCCGGCCAGGGCTTCGTCGATGGCATTGTCCAGTACCTCGAACACCATGTGGTGCAGGCCGGTGCCGTCCTGGGTGTCGCCGATATACATGCCGGGACGCTTGCGTACCGCCTCCAGACCTTCCAGTTGCTGGATGCTGTCCTCGTCGTAGTTTTCAGCCATGGGTTCTCTTTCCGGTGATGTTCCACGTGGAACGTAGTCTTGAAATCAAGATGAAACTGTCCCCGGCGGGTGGTCGCCATGACCGCCCACCGGCTTCATCCCATGAAGATCAGATGCGCATGGGCATGACCACGTAGCGGAAGTTTTCGTCGTCCGCCACCGTGATGAGCATGCTGCTGCTGGCATCGCCAAAGGAGCAGTGGACGCTTTCGGCATCCACGTTGTTGAGTACGTCCTGCAGATACTGGACATTGAATCCGATATCCAGAGGATCCTTGTCATAGGTGATTTCCAGCTCTTCCTGGGCTTCTTCCTGCTCGTTGTTGCTGCAGGCGATGCGCAGGCTGCCACTGGTCAGGGCCAGGCGCACGCCCCTGTATTTCTCGTTGGTCAGAATAGCCGCCCGGGCCAGGGCCTGGTGTAGCGCCTGCCGGTTGATGTCGAATTCCTTGTCGTTGTTGCCGGGGATCACCCGTTGGTAATCGGGGAATTTTCCGTCCACCACCTTGCTGCGCAGTTCGAAGATGCTGTTGCGGAACACCACCTGATTGCCGCCGATCTGGATATGCACCGGGTCATCGCTGTCGGCCAGCAGCTTGATCAATTCCATGACCGTCTTGCGGGGCAGGATGACATCCTGGGATTTGCCGGTGTCGGCCTCCAGCACACGGGCATCCAGGGCCAGGCGGTGACCGTCGGTACTGGCCACGACCAGCTTCTGCCCTTGCAGGGAGAACAACATGCCGTTGAGGTAATAGCGTATGTCCTGGACCGCCATGGCGTACTGGGCACTGGCCAGGAGCTTGCGCAACTGGCCCTGGGGCATGCTGAAGCTGACGCCTTCGGATTCGTCGATCTGGAGCTTGGGAAAATCCCGGGCCGGCAATGTCTGCAAGCTGAAGCGGCTTTTGCCGGCCTTCATCTTCAACAGCTCGCTGTCCAGGTCCAGGGCTATGGACGTCTGGTCCGGCAGGGCGCGGCAGATGTCCAGCAGTTTTCGGGCCGAGACAGTGAAGGCGCTTTCAGCTTCCGAGCCGCCTTCTTGCCAGGCGGTGATCTGGAGTTCCAGATCGGTGGCCACATAGGCCGTGCGACCCGGGCTGCACTCGATGAGGACATTGGAGAGGATGGGCAGGGTGTGCTTGCGTTCCACAACGCCGACCACTGCCTGGAGCGGTTTCAACAATGCGTCTTTCTGGGTATTCAGTACAAGCATTTAATTCTCTCTGGTGGTATTTATAGGTAGCCGCCTGAGGCTGTATAACTTCTAAATATTATTAATAATCATAATGTTAAATCATATCCATGGGTGTGGAAAAGTGGTCTTCACCGCTGTGGATAAGGTGTGTGCATTCTAGCGCCTGTACCCGATTTCCGGCTTCATCCACAATGTGTCCCCATGTTGTACCCAGGTTATCCCGTCAGGACCTGGAGCAGTAGATTGTAGTCCCGGCGCAGGGCCGGCTCGCTGTTCTTCAATTCCTCGATCTTCCGGTGGGCGTGCAATACGGTGGTATGGTCGCGCCCGCCAAAGGCCTGGCCGATCTCGGGCAGGGAAAGGTCAGTCAATTCCTTGGCCAGATGCATGGCGATCTGACGGGGCCGGGCCAGGATCCGGGTCCGTTTCTTGGAATACATCTCCGCCACCTTGATCTTGTAGAAGTCGGCCACGGTCTTCTGGATGTTCTCGATGGACACCTGCCGGTTCTGTACGGCCAGCAGATCCTTGAGGGCTTCCTTGGCCAACTCCACGGTGATGGTCTGCTGGTGGAAATGGGCAAAGGCCTGGACCCGTTTCAAGGCGCCTTCCAGTTCACGGACGTTGGAGCGCACCTGCTTGGCGATGAAGAAGGCGGTATTTTCATCCAGGGGATTGCCGTCCAGTTGCGCCCGATTGAGCAGGATGGCCACCCGCATTTCCAGCTCGGGGGGTTCCAGCATGACGGTCAGGCCCCAGCTGAAGCGGGACTTGAGCCGTTCTTCGATGCCTTCCAGATCCTTCGGAAAGCTGTCGCTGGTGATGATGACCTGCTTGTGGGATTCGATCAGGTTGTTGAACAGATAGAAAAACTCTTCCTGGGTCCGGTCCTTGCCGGCAAAGAACTGGATGTCGTCGATGAGCAGCACGTCCAGTCCGTCATATTTGTGCTTGAAGTCGTCGAAGGACTTGTGGCGGAAGGCCTTCACCATGTCCGACACGTAGCGCTCGGCATGGAAATAGCGCACCTTGGCCTGGGGATCGTTCTCCAGCACCTTGTTGCCGATGGCCTGGATCAGGTGGGTCTTGCCCAAGCCCACGCCGCCGTAGACGAACAGTGGGTTGTAGCCCGAGCCGGGATGGTCGGCCACCTGCAGGGCGGCGGCCCGGGCCAGGTCGTTGGCCTTGCCGCGCACGAAGCTGTCAAAGGTGAACAGGGAGTTCAGGCGGGTTTCTTCGTCCGGCAGGGGTTTGCCGGCCCGGGTCCTGGGCTTGGCGGGCTTGGCCGGGTCTTTGGCGGTGGGGGCCGGTTCGCTCGCTTCGGGGGCCTCCCCAGGCCCGGTCGAGGCCTGTGACTTGGCCTCCTGCACCGAGAGGGTCACCATCCGGGGGGCCTGATAAAACACTTCGGCCAATTGTTGTATCTCGCCCAGGAAGCGGTCTCGCACCCATTGGGCCACGAAACGGTTGGGCGCCGAGATGCGGACTTCATCCCCCGTGACCGTGACGCTCAGGGGCCGAATCCAGGTGTTGACCTGTTGCGGGTTGAGCTTGGCCTGAAAATGATCCAGGCAATGCGGCCAGAATTCGGGCATGGTTCAGGTGTGGGGGATATGGGGGCCCAAGGGCCAGGACAATCGGACTTGGATTGTAGCACCCGGGGCCGGTCGGGCACAGAGGAAAAAGGTTTGACAAATTATGGGCTTAACCGGTCTAATACGCGGCTCTTCGTAGTTTGTAGTTGATTTAACCGTTACCGGGAATTGAAATGAAACGCACCTATCAACCTTCCGTTGTCCGTCGCAAGCGCACCCACGGATTCCGCGCCCGCATGAAGACCAAGAGCGGCCGCGCCATCATCAATGCGCGTCGTGCCAAGGGTCGCAAGCGCTTGGCCGTCTGACGGGCATAGACCTGAAGTCCGACATGGCACCAGGGTCGGACTGCTTCGGCTGGGACTGGAAACTGCGCAAAACGGATGATTTTTCATCCGTTTTTCGTTTCAAATGCGCCCAAAGAGGCCAGTGCATCGATGTCCTGGCCTGTCCCAACCATCTGGTTCACCCCAGGCTGGGATTGGTGGTACCCAAGAAAATTCTGGCCCGGGCCGTGGACCGAAACCGGGTCAAGCGCATTCTGAGGGAAGTGTTCCGCTTGCGGCAGAGGACGCTGGGCGGCATGGACATGATCGTCCGTGTCAAAAAGGGCTGCACGCCCGCCGAATACCGGACAGAATGCGAATCCCTGATTCTCGCTTCATGCCGTTGCGGCCAACCCAGGCCGGACCGGGGCATGGAAAAGTTAAGCGTACCAACTTGATGAGTACCCAATGGATTTTCAGCGTCTTATAGCGTTTGTGGTGTTTTCCATGTCCCTCCTGTTGCTGTGGGAGGCCTGGCAGGACTACTCCAACCCGAAACCGGCCACAGAGGCCAGCCAGCCGGCCCAGGCCGGGTCACCTTCCAGCCAGCCCGGAAATGCCGCGGTCGACCTGCCAACGCCGGGTCAGAGCTTGAAGAGCAACGAGACGCCCGAGACGGGCGATACCGTCATCGGCGCCCGGGCCGTCGTCAAGACCGATCTGATGGTGGCCACGGTGGATGCCAATGGCGGCGATATCCGCAGCCTGACCCTGACGGCTTTCCGCCAGAACGAAAACCGGGACCAGTTGTTCAACCTGTTCGAGGAACGGGCCGGGCGCAATTACTTTGCCCAGTCGGGCTACATCGGCAAGTCCCTGCCCAGCCACAAGACCGTGTATGAGCTGGTTCCCGGGGAATACGTGCTGAAGGAGGGGGAAGACACCCTCAAGCTGCCCATGAAGGCGGTCATCGATGGTGTCGAGGTGACCAAGACCTATACCTTCCATCGCGGCAACTACACGGTGGATGTGGACTATCGGCTGGCCAACACGAGTGCCGAGCCGGTGGAAGGCTATCCCTACTATCAGATCCTGCGCCATGGCCAGGCGCCTGAGGGGGAATCCTTCTTCATGTATACCTTTACCGGCCCGGCCATGTATACCGAGGCAGGCAAGTTCCAGAAGATCATGTTCGACGATGTGGCCAAGGGCAAGCAGGACCACGTCAAGGAGGCCCAGGATGGCTGGATGGGCCTGGTCCAGCACCATTTTGTCTCGGCCTGGATGACCATGGATCCGGCCGATGCCTCGAAGCGGGAGTTCTATACCCGGGCCCTGGGCAACGACCAGTATGCCGCCGGCATGATCATGCCCCAGATCACGCTGGCTCCGGGGGAAGAGAAGACCCAGTCCATGCGGCTGTATGCCGGGCCCCAGGAGCAGGACAAGCTCAAGGCGCTGGCGCCGGGGCTGGAACACGTGGTGGATTACGGTTGGCTGACGGTCCTGGCGTATCCCCTCTTCGTGCTTCTGAACTGGCTTGAAAAGCTGGTCCACAACTGGGGCGTGGCCATCATCCTGCTGACCATATTGATCAAGCTGGCGTTCTATCCCCTGTCTGCGGCCAGCTACAAGTCCATGGCCCAGATGCGCAAGCTGGGGCCGCGCTTGCAGCACCTGAAGGAGCGCTACGGCGACGATCGGCAGAAACTGCATGAGCAGATGATGAAGATCTACAAGGAAGAGAAGATCAATCCGGTGGGGGGCTGCCTGCCCATCCTGGTCCAGATTCCGGTCTTCATCGCCTTGTACTGGGTGCTCCTGTCGGCGGTGGAATTGCGCCAGGCACCCTTTGCCCTCTGGATCACCGATCTGTCGGAACCGGATCCCTACTATGTGCTGCCCATTGTCATGGCCATCACCATGTTCATCCAGACTAAGCTGAACCCGACTCCGCCGGATCCGGTCCAGGCCAAGATCATGATGATCATGCCCATCGTGTTCTCGGTGTTCTTCTTCTTCTTCCCTGCGGGTCTGGTGCTGTACTGGCTGGTCAACAACGTGCTTTCCATCCTGCAGCAATGGCGCATCAACCACGTGATCGAACACGCGGGTCATGGCAAGGCCGGGAAATGACCGGGATGTAATTGCCGCCATCGCCACCGCTCCGGGTCGGGGCGGCATCGGCGTGGTGCGGATTTCAGGCGCTTGCCTGGATCCGTTTTTCCAAGGTTTTCTGGGTCGTACCCCGACGCCGCGCAGGGCGAGCTTCGCCCGCTTCCTGGACGCTGAAGGACAGGCCCTGGACGAGGGCATCGCCCTGTATTTCCAGGCACCCCACTCGTTCACCGGCGAAGACGTGCTGGAACTCCAGGGCCATGGCGGACCCCAGGTCCTGGCCTTGCTGCTGGAACGTTGCCTGGCGCTGGGAGCCCGGTTGGCGGAACCGGGTGAATTCAGCCGGCGCGCCTTTCTGAACGAACGGATCGATCTGGCCCAGGCGGAGAGCATTGCCGACCTGATCGATGCCCAAAGCAGGGAAGCCGCTCGTTCGGCCGTGCGTTCCCTCAGTGGCGAGTTCTCCCGTCATATCCAGGCCTTGGTGGCGGCGCTGGTCCAGTTGCGCATGCTGGTCGAAGCCACCCTGGATTTTCCTGAGGAAGAGATCGACTTCCTTGAAAAGGCCGATGCCTTCGGCCAGTTGGATCGCATCGACACCCATCTGGACAACGTCCTGGCCCAGGCGCGGCAGGGCGCCCTGTTGCGGGAAGGCCTGAACGTGGTGCTGATCGGCCAGCCCAACGTGGGTAAATCCAGCCTGCTGAACCGTTTGGCAGGCTACGATGCCGCCATTGTCACCGAGATTGCCGGAACCACCCGGGACACCGTGCGGGAAGCCATCCAGATCGAGGGGGTGCCCCTGCACATCACCGATACGGCGGGTTTGCGGGATACGACCGATCCAGTGGAAAGCCTGGGCATTGCCCGTACCTGGGACGCCATCGAGCGCGCCGATGCCGCCCTGTTGCTGATCGATGCAGCCCATGGCGTGGGTCCCAAGGAACGGGAGATTCTGGATCGGCTACCCCCGATTCCCCTCTTGACCATCCATAACAAGATCGATGTGACCCAGGAACAAGCCCGGACTTCTGACGATGGCATGGAGGTCTGGCTTTCGGCCAGAACAGGGGCGGGACTGGATGTGTTGCGCCGCCGCCTGCTGGAACTGGCGGGCTGGCAGGCCAGTGGCGAGGGCAGCTTCCTGGCCCGGAAACGCCACCTGGAAGCCCTGCACCAGGCCCGTGAGCACCTGGCCCGGTCGCGCCATCAGGTACAGCGCCTTGAATTGTTTGCCGAGGAACTTCGCCTGGCCCAGGATGCCCTGGCCGGCATCACCGGGGAATTCACTGCCGACGATCTTCTGGGCGAGATATTCAGCAGGTTCTGTATCGGCAAGTGACCCTGTGCCCTATGTGGGCCTGTTGCCGCGTTTCTTGTCGGGGTTGACGCCGAACCTGAAGGCGTCCATGAAAATGTCCACATGGTCTGCGTCCGGATTGTCCAGCTGCCAGCGCAGATCGGACAGGAACATCAGCTCATCGAAAACTTCGGCCGGGAAGCCTGCCCGACCGCCCCGCTCGTCGGTGGAGAGATGGTTCAGGTACTCGCGTATGGCGCCAGGATACTTCCAGTTGTCTCCCAGACCCTTGGCAATGTGTGGGAATAGAATTTCGACATGACTACGCGCGTCCATGACACCACCCTTTAGAATCATTGCTATTCACTTTAGTTGATTCTCCCATGTCCCGCACCCGCCAAACAATGTCCGCGTCAGCAGGGGTCCAGACGACCGATGCAGATGCGGTGAGCTGGCGCGGTATCCTCGCCGGCCTGGGCGACTTTCGCCGGTCCCTGGTCCTGGGCAATCTGGCGGCCTTCCTGGCCGTGGTGGCTTCCGTGCCGGTTCCTCTTGTCCTGCCGATTCTGGTGGACGAGGTGTTGCTGGATCAGCCAGGAGCCTTTGTCCGGACTGTGGGCGCCTGGTTTCCCGAAGCCTGGCATGGCCCCGTGCTGTTCATCGGCGCGGCCTTGCTGCTGACTCTGGTGCTCCGGCTGATCGCCATCAGCCTGAATGTGTGGCAGTCGCGCACCTTCTCCCTGGTGGCCAAGGAGGTTGTCTTCCGCATCCGGCGCCGCATGCTGGATCGGCTGTCCAGGATCGCCCTGTCGGAATACGAGGTGCTGGGCAGCGGCCGGGTCACCTCCCATTTCGTCACCGACATCAATGCCGTAGACAACTTCCTGGGGGCGTCCATCTCCGGCTTTCTGGTTGCTGTGCTCTCTCTGGTTGGGGTGGCCGCCATCCTGCTCTGGATGCATTGGCAACTGGCCCTGTTCATTTTGTTGCTGAACCCGCTGGTGATCGGCTTTTCCAGCCGCCTGGGCAAGAAGGTGAAGCAACTCAAGAAGGAGGAAAACAGCGCCTTCGAGGTGTTCCAGGAGAGCCTGGCCGAAACCCTGGATGCCCTGGCCCAGATCCGGGCCATGAACCGGGAGCGCCATTACCTGGCGCGGGTGACCGATAAGGCGGCGATCATACGGACCCACGCGGCCGCCTTTGCCTGGAAGTCGGATGCCTTGAATCGCATTTCCTTTTTCATCTTCCTGGCGGGCTTCGACGCCTTTCGTGCCCTGGCCATGCTGATGGTGCTGTTCTCGGACTTGAGTATAGGCGAGATGCTGGCCGTGTTCGGCTACCTCTGGTTCATGATGTCCCCGGTCCAGGAGATCATCAACATCCAGTACTCCTGGTATGCGGCCAATGCCGCCATGGGCCGCATCAACTCGCTGTTGGGGCTGCGCAGCGCGGCCAGCGGCGAACCCCGGGAGAATCCCTTCCGGGGCCGGGAGACCGTTCCGGTATCCCTGGAGGACCTGGTGTTTGCCTATGACGATGGCGAGGTGGTCCTGGACGGGGTCAGCCTGACCCTGGCACCCGGGGAAAAGGTGGCCCTGGTGGGCGCCTCGGGTGGGGGCAAGTCCACTCTGGTCCAGGCCCTGCTGGGGCTGTACCCGCCCAGGGCCGGGACGATCCGCTACGGTGGCGTGGCCGTGGAGGATATCGGCTGGCCGACGATTCGGGACCATGTGGGGGTGGTGCTGCAGCACCCGGTACTGTTCAACGCCACGGTGCGGGAGAACCTGACCCTGGGCAGGGAGTACGAGGATGCCCGGCTCTGGCAGGCCCTGGCCATTGCCCAGCTGGACGGCTTCGTGCGGGACATGGAACTGGGCCTGGACACCGTGGTTGGCCGCCAGGGGGTGCGCCTGTCTGGGGGCCAGAGGCAACGCCTGGCCATCGCCCGCATGGTCTTGGCCGAGCCCAGGGTGGTAATCCTGGACGAGGCGACCTCGGCCCTGGATGCCGAGACCGAGCGGAACCTGCATCAGGCCATGGCGGACTTCCTCAGCCGCAGGACCACCCTGATCATTGCTCATCGCCTGTCAGCCGTGCGTCAGGCCGACAGTATCCTGGTGTTCGAGAATGGCAAGGTGGTGGAGGAAGGCGACCATGACAGCCTGATGATGCAGGGCGGTCTTTACCACACCTTGTATCGCCATGCCTGAGGTGGACCTCAGGGGGTCTTCTCGGCGATCCAGCGGGCAGTGACGCTGTCCATGGTCTGGATGTGGCGCAGGTACCAGTCGGGCAGGTCCAGCCGAATGGCTTGCAGCCAGGCCGGGCTGGGCGGCCCGTTTTCCACCTCCCTGGCCAGTTGGTCCAGGTATCCAAGGGCGTGTTCGTGCTCGGCCTTGTGCACCGGGTAGGGGGGAAAGGCCGTTTCCTTCATGGCCGCCTCCTCCCGGGCGAAGTGCGCCCGGTTGTGCTCGACAAATTCGCGGCATACCCGGGCCAGTTCTGCCTGGTTGGCCGGCGCCTGGTCCAGCAGGACAAGCATGGTTTCGAGTAACTGGCGCGCATGGTCGTGGTCCTGGTTCATGAACGGGACCGGCAAGCTGGGCAATTCCATTTTCACGATGACCTCGGAGTACAGGCAATAAGGCGAATCTTGACGGGGTAAGCGCGCCTGAGTCCATGATAATTGTCATGGTCTGTATCCTTTGCTGGTCATGTTTCACGTGAAACAGGCCTGCGCATGGCGTAGAATTCAGCCCCTTGAACGACTTGGGCGAATCTTCTAAGGCCATGATTTTTCCGGACAAATTCGATGTCATCGTGGTGGGCGGCGGCCATGCCGGAACCGAGGCTGCCCTGGCCTGCGCACGCATGGGGGTGGCCACCCTGCTACTCAGCCACAACATCGAAACCCTGGGCCAGATGTCCTGCAATCCTTCCATTGGCGGCATAGGCAAAGGTCATCTGGTCAAGGAAGTGGATGCCCTGGGCGGAGCCATGGCCCTGGCTGCCGACGAGGGCGGCATCCAGTTCCGCACCCTGAACTCGTCCAAGGGGCCGGCGGTGCGGGCCACCCGGGCCCAGGCAGACCGGGTGCTCTACAAGCAGGCCATCCGTCGTCGTCTGGAGAACCAGCCCAACCTGACCTTGTTCCAGCAGGCCGTGGATGACCTGATCCTGGAAGGCGACCGGGTGGCCGGGGTGCGGACCCAGCTGGGCATCCGGTTCGAGGCCAGGGCGGTGGTGGTCACGGCGGGCACGTTCCTGGCCGGCCTGATCCACGTGGGCATGGCACATTTTCCGGCCGGTCGCATGGGCGATCCGCCCTCTGTGAGCCTGGCGGCCAGGCTGAAGGAACTCCAACTGCCCGTGGGCCGCCTCAAGACCGGGACGCCGCCCCGCCTGGACGGTCGCAGCATCGATTATTCGGTCCTGGTGCGCCAGCCTGGGGATGATCCCGAGCCGGTCTTTTCCTTCCTGGGCGACCGGGCCATGCACCCGAGGCAAGTGCCGTGCTGGATTGCCCAGACCACGGAACGGACCCACGACATCATCCGTTCCGGACTGGACCGCTCGCCCCTGTACACAGGGGTCATCGAAGGGGTGGGGCCTCGCTATTGCCCCTCCATCGAGGACAAGATCCAGCGTTTTGCCGACAAGGCCTCCCACCAGATTTTCCTGGAACCGGAGGGCCTGGACACCCACGAGGTCTATCCCAACGGCATTTCCACCAGCCTGCCCTTTGATGTGCAGCTGGACTTGGTGCGTTCCATCCCGGGGCTGGAAAACGCCCATCTGCTCCGGCCCGGCTATGCCATCGAATACGATTTCTATGACCCCAGGGGCTTGAAACCCAGCCTGGAGACCAAGGCCATCGAGGGCCTGTATTTTGCCGGCCAGATCAATGGCACCACCGGGTACGAGGAAGCGGCGGCCCAGGGATTGCTGGCGGGCATCAACGCCGGGTTGCGGATTCGCGAGCGCGAGCCCTGGTGGCCGCGCCGGGACCAGGCTTATCTGGGGGTGATGGTGGATGACCTGATCACCCGCGGGGTCAATGAGCCCTACCGGATGTTCACGAGCCGGGCGGAATATCGCTTGTCCCTGCGGGAAGACAACGCCGATTTGCGCTTGACGGAGATCGGCCGGCAGCTGGGCGTGGTGGATGACCAGCGATGGCAGCGGTTCGAGGCCAAGCGGGAGGCCATAGCCCGGGAAACCGAGCGCTTGCGCACCACTTGGGTCCATCCCGGCCGCTTGCCGGAGGCCGACGCGATGCGTGTCCTGGGCAAGGCCATCGAGCGGGAGTACAGCCTGTTCGACCTGTTGCGCCGACCCGATGTACCCTATGACCAATTGATGTCCCTGCCCGAGGCCGGCCCTGGCGAAAGGGATGAAGCGGTGCGGGAGCAACTGGAGATCCAGGCCAAGTATTCCGGCTATGTGGCCCGCCAGGAGGAAGAAATCCAGCGCCAGCGGGAGCATGAGAGCCTGCCCCTGCCTGCCGATCTGGATTATCTGGGCATGAACGCCCTGTCCATCGAGATCCGCCAGAAGCTGGACAAGATGCGACCCGCCACGCTGGGCCAGGCGGCCAGGATATCCGGGGTGACGCCGGCGGCAATCTCGGTCCTGCTGGTGCATTTGAAACGCGGCGAACTTGCAAAGAAACGGGCATGAATCTGGACACTGAATTGCGCCGGGGCCAGGCGGCCCTGGGACTGGAACTGAACGACACCTGTCAGGCAGGCTTGTTGCGTTACCTGGATCTCATGGCCAAGTGGAACAAGACCTACAACCTTACCGCCATCCATGAGCCCGAGCGGATGCTGACCCACCACCTGCTGGACAGCCTGGCCGTGCTGCCCCATGTTTCGGCCGAACGGCTCCTGGATGTGGGCAGCGGCGGTGGCCTGCCAGGCATTCCCCTGGCCCTGGCCCGGCCGAACATCGACGTCACCTTGATCGATGCCAGCCAGAAAAAGTGTGCCTTCATGCAACAGGCTGCCATTGAACTGGGTCTGGCCAACGTGACCGTGATCCATGACCGGGTGGAGGCCTTCCGCCCTGCTCAGGGGTTCCAGCAGATCGTCAGCCGGGCTTTCAGCGACCTGTCCGAGTTCGTCCGTCTGACGCGTCATCTGCTGGCACCCGGTGGCGAGTGGCTGGCCATGAAGGGGGTCTTTCCCCATGAAGAGCTGGCCTTGCTCAAGGGCGCCCGGCTCAAGCGGGATGTGGCCCTGGCCGTGCCCGATCTGGGGGCCGACCGGCACCTGATCATCCTGGAGGCCGTGTAATGGCGCGCATCTTTGCCATCACCAACCAGAAGGGCGGCGTGGGCAAGACCACCACCGCCGTCAACATTGCCGCCGGTCTTGCCATGCTGGACAAGCGCGTCCTGCTGGTGGATCTCGATCCCCAGGGCAATGCCACCATGGGCAGCGGTATCGACAAGCGGAATCTGGACAAGACCGTCTACCATATCCTGCTGGGCCAGGCCTCCGGCGCGGAAGTCCGGGTGCGATCGGCGCGGGGCGGCTACGACCTGTTCCCTGCCAACCGGGACCTGGCCGGTGCGGAAGTGGAACTGGTGGATGAGCCAGAACGGGAGTATCGCTTGCGTCAGGCCTTGGAGGCCCTGGCCGACGAGTACGATTACATGCTGATCGACTGTCCGCCCGCTCTCAACCTGTTGACCGTGAACGCCCTAGCGGCCGCCCAGTCGGTCATGATCCCCATGCAATGCGAGTACTACGCCCTGGAAGGCCTGTCCGATCTGGTCAACACGGTCAAGAAAGTCAAATCCCGGCTCAACCCGGGGATCGAGATCTCCGGGCTCCTGCGCGCCATGTACGACCCGCGCAACACCCTGGCCCAGCAGGTCTCGGACCAACTCAAGCGACACTTCGGCGCCAAGGTCTACGATACCCTCATCCCGCGCAATGTGCGGGTGGCCGAAGCCCCCAGCCATGGCCTGTCGGTCATGGCCTATGACAAATCCTCCCGCGGTGCCCAGAGTTACATGAATCTGGCCAGGGAAATCGTTCAGCGAGAAGAAGGAACACAGCATGGCGAAGCTTAAAGGACTCGGCCGCGGTCTCGATGCCCTCTTGTCCGAGGGGGAAACCCCGGAAGGTGAGCACCTCCTCACGCTGCCCCTGGACAGCCTGGTGCCGGGCAAGTACCAGCCCCGTACCCGCATGGATGAATCCGCCCTGGCCGAACTGGCCGACTCCATTCGTGCCCAGGGCTTGATGCAACCCATCCTGGCCCGTTCCGTGGCGGGGGGAAAGTACGAGATCATCGCCGGGGAACGACGCTGGCGCGCCAGCCGCTTGGCGGGCCTCACCGAAGTGCCCGTCCTGGTGCGGGAGGTACCGGACGCCGCCGCCCTGAAAATGGCCCTGATCGAGAACATCCAGCGCGAGGACCTGAACCCCCTGGAAGAAGCCCAGGGCCTGCATCGGCTGATCAGCGAGTTCGACATGACCCACCAGACGGCCGCCGAGGCGGTGGGTCGCTCCCGGGCGGCGGTCTCCAATCTGTTGCGCCTGCTGAACCTGGCCAAGCCGGTCCAGGCCATGATGCTGTCGGGAGAACTGGACATGGGCCATGGCCGAGCCCTGGTCCCCTTGGGCGCCGGAAAGCAGGTGGAAGCGGCCCACGAGATCAGCAAGCGTGGCCTGTCGGTGCGGGAAGCCGAGCGTCTGGTCAGTCGTCTCTTGAACCCCGCTACCCGTGCCGAGCCCCAGAAGGACCGGGATGTCCTGCGTCTGGAAGAAGAACTGTCCGAGCGCCTGGCTTCCAGGGTATCCATCCATTCCAACCGCAAGGGCACAGGCCGGATGGTGATCGAGTTTTCAGGCCTGGATCAGCTGGATGAGCTGATTCGGCGCATCCAGTGACGGCCATACCCCCATGATGCAATCAAGTATTAGGCGAATTGATGATTGCATTAGTCCTGCTAATTTATATATCATTGATGTCTAATGTTTTTGCTGTCGATACGACGCGCCGCACTGCTCCAAGCGGGTCTGGTCGCACTGGCTGCTCTGGTCGGGTCATACTGGCTGGGTGCGGCGACCGGCAAGGCGATGTTGTACGGCGGTCTGGCGGCCTTGATCAACACGGGCCTGTTGTACTGGCGCTGGGCACGGGATGCGCGGAATTTCCATAGCGACCCGGCACGGCACCTGAAGGGTTTTTACCGCTCCAGTCTGGAGCGTTTTTTTGTGGTCGGCATCTGGCTGGCGCTGGGGTTCGCATGGGTGAACCTGCCTCCGCTGGCGATGTTGACGGGTTTTGTGACCGGACAACTGGCATGGGTCATTGCCAGTATGGCCTTGCGTGAAAGAGATTGACCATGTCCGCGGACGTGCATACCTCAGCCGATTACATCAAGCATCACCTGCAGAATCTGACTTATGGCAAGTTGCCCGCCGGCTACGAAAGGGCCGATGGGCAAACCCTCCAGGCGGATACCTGGACGATTGCCCATTCTTCCCAGGAGGCCAAGGACATGGGCTTCTGGGCCGTCAATGTGGATACCCTGGGCTTTTCCATCGTCCTGGGCGCCCTGTTCCTGTTTTTCTTTGCCAAGGCCGCCCGTACGGCTACGGCCGGCATCCCGGCCGGCCTGCAGAATTTCGTCGAGTGGATCGTCGAGTTCGTCGACAGCAGCGTGCGCGGCTCCTTCTCCGGCCGCAACCCCCTCATTGCGCCCCTGGCCCTGACCATATTCATCTGGATTTTCCTCATGAACCTGATGGACCTGGTGCCCATCGACTGGCTGCCCGGCCTGGCCAGCGCCCTGGGGGTTCCCTACCTGAAGATCGTGCCCACCACCGATCCCAATGCCACCTTCGGCATGGCCATCGCCGTGTTCTTCCTGGTGCTCTACTACAGCATCAAGATGAAGGGGGTGGGCGGCTTTGTGGGTGAGCTGACCCTGCAGCCCTTCGGCAAATGGGGCATGCCGGCCAACCTGCTTCTGGAAGGTGTCAACCTGATTGCCAAGCCAGTCTCCCTGGCCTTGCGACTGTTCGGCAACATGTATGCCGGCGAGATGATCTTCATCCTGATCGCCATCATGTTCGCCGGCGGCGCCGTGCTCTTCCTGACCGGCGGGGTCCTGCAGTGGGCCTGGGCCGTGTTCCATATCCTGATCATTACCCTGCAGGCGTTCATCTTCATGACACTGACCATCGTGTACATGGACATGGCGCATCAGGAACATCATTAAGCATTTACACCATCACGTTATTTTTTAAGGAGATTTGTCATGGAAATGTCTCAAGCTCTGCTCTACATCGCCGGCGCCATCATGATGGGCCTGGGCGCTCTGGGTGCCTCCGTGGGCATCGGCATCCTGGGTGGCCGCTTCCTGGAAGGCGCCGCTCGCCAGCCCGAGCTGATCCCCATGCTGCGTACCCAGTTCTTCATCGTCATGGGTCTGGTGGACGCCGTGCCCATGATCGCCGTGGGTCTGGCCATGTACGTTCTCTTCGCGGTGGCGGGCTGATCAGTTGCTAACGCTTAACCTGCGAGAGGTTCAGGTATGAATATCAATCTGACACTGATCGGGCAGTCGATTACCTTCGCGATCTTCGTGTGGTTCTGCATGAAGTTCGTCTGGCCGCCCATCGTCAGCGCGCTGGATGCCCGGCGCAAGCAGATCGCCGACGGCCTGGCCGCCGCCGATCGTGGCAAGCACGAACTGGAGCTGGCGGCCCGCAAGTCCGCCGAGTCCCTGCACGAAGCCAAGCAGAAGGCCGCCGACATCATCGGCCAGGCCGAAAAGCGGGCTGCCCAGATCATCGACGAGGCCAAGAGTGCGGCCAAGGTCGAGGGCGACCGCCAGATCGCGGCCGCCCAGGCCGAGATCGATCAGGAAATCCACCGCGCCCGGGAGTCCCTGCGCGAACAGGTGGCGACCCTGGTGGTGGCCGGCGCCGAGAAGGTGTTGCGTCGTGAAGTCGACGCCAAGGCCCACGGCGACCTGCTGGAAGCCATCAAGAACGAGCTCTGACCATGGCTGAAATCACCACCATAGCCCGTCCCTATGCCGAAGCCCTGGCCGGTCTGGCCCGGGATGCCGACTCCTGGAAAGCGTGGTCGGACATGCTGGCCCTGGCGGGTGCCGTTGTGGCCGACGCCCGGGTGGCGGACCTGATCGGCAACCCGGCCGTGCCCTCCGGGCATGTGGTCGAACTCATCCGGAATGTGTGTGGCGAGCGCCTGAATGCCGATGGGTTGAATTTCCTGCATGTGCTGGGCGAGAACAAGCGCTTCCCCGCCCTGCCGGAAATTGCGCGCCTGTTCGATGAAATGAAGGCCGCCCAGGAAGGCACCCTGGAGGCTCGGGTGACCACGGCGTTCCAGTTGACCGATGACCAGATGGCGGCCCTGAAGGCCAAGTTGGAGTCCCGGTTCGAACGCAAGATCAACATTGCCCAGGAAGTGGACACGGCCCTGATCGGGGGTGTGGTGATCCAGGTGGGTGATGAAGTGCTGGATGCATCGGTGCGCGGCAAACTGGGTGACCTGGCCGCCACGCTTAAAGCTTGATTCAAGATTTTTGGAGTTTCTAATGCAACTGAATCCGTCTGAAATCAGCGAGCTGATCAAGAGCAAAATCCAGAACCTGGAATCCAGCTCAGAGCTCCGTACCCAGGGGACGGTGGTTTCCGTCACCGACGGCATCGTCCGCGTCCACGGTCTGACCGAGGTGATGCAGGGCGAAATGCTGGAATTCCCCGGCAACACCATGGGCATGGCCCTGAACCTGGAGCGTGACTCCGTGGGTGCCGTGGTCCTGGGGGAATACGAACACATCTCCGAAGGGGATACGGTCAAGTGTACCGGCCGCATCCTGGAAGTGCCCGTGGGAGAGGCCCTGGTGGGCCGCGTGGTGGATGCCCTGGGCCGTCCCATCGACGGCAAGGGACCGGTCAACACGACCCAGACCAGCCCCATCGAGAAGATCGCCCCCGGCGTGATCGCCCGTAAGTCCGTGGACCAGCCGCTGCAAACCGGCCTGAAGTCCGTGGACGCCATGGTGCCCATCGGCCGTGGCCAGCGGGAACTGATCATTGGCGACCGCCAGACCGGCAAGACCGCCGTGGCCGTGGACGCCATCATCAACCAGAAGGGTACCGGCGTCATCTGCATCTACGTGGCCGTGGGCCAGAAGGCCTCCTCCATCGCCAACGTGGTGCGCAAGCTGGAAGAGCACGGCGCCATGGACCACACCATCGTGGTGGCCGCCACCTCCTCCGATCCGGCGGCCATGCAGTTCATCGCCCCCTACTCCGGCTGCACCATGGGCGAATACTTCCGGGATAGCGGTCGCGACGCCTTGATCGTTTATGACGACCTGACCAAGCAGGCCTGGGCCTATCGCCAGATTTCCCTGCTGCTGCGTCGTCCCCCGGGCCGCGAAGCCTACCCTGGTGACGTTTTCTACCTCCACTCCCGCCTGCTGGAGCGTTCCGCCCGGGTCAATGCCGACCATGTCGAGAAGCTGACCAATGGCGCCGTCAAGGGCCAGACCGGCTCCCTCACCGCCTTGCCGGTGATCGAGACCCAGGCCGGTGACGTGTCCGCCTTCGTGCCGACCAACGTGATCTCCATTACTGATGGCCAGATCTTCCTGGAGACCGACCTGTTCAACGCCGGTATCCGTCCCGCCATCAACGCCGGCCTGTCCGTGTCCCGAGTCGGTGGTGCGGCCCAGACCAAGGTGATCAAGAAGCTGGGTGGCGGTGTCCGTCTGGCCCTGGCCCAGTATCGTGAGCTGGCCGCTTTTGCCCAGTTCGCCTCCGATCTGGATGATGTGACCCGCAAGCAGCTGGAACGCGGCAAGCTGGTCACCGAGCTGATGAAGCAGACCCAGTATGCGCCCATGAACGTGGCCGAGATGGCCGTGACCCTGTTCGCGGTCAACCGGGGCTACATGGATGATGTGGAAGTCAAGCGCGTGCTGGCCTTCGAAGGCGCCCTTCAATCCTTCCTCCGGGGCAAGTACCAGACCCTGATGGAGACGATCCAGAAATCCGGCGATCTCGATGCCGACAGCGAAAAGCAACTCGCTGCCGCCATCGAGGACTTCAAGGCATCCGCCGCCTACTGATCGACGAGCGAGAGTAAAGCGCAATGGCAGCAGGCAAGGAAATCCGGACCAAGATCAAGAGCGTGGAGAACACGCGCAAGATCACCAAGGCCATGGAAATGGTGGCCGCCTCCAAGATGCGCAAGGCCCAGGAGCGCATGAAGATGGCGCGTCCCTATGCTGAAAAGATCGCCCGGGTGGCGGCTCACTTCAGCCAGGCCCACCCCGAGTACCGCCATCCCTTCGTGGTGGCGCGCGACCAGATCAAGCGCGTTGGCCTGATCGTGGTCACCACGGACAAGGGGCTTTGCGGCGCCCTGAACACCAATGCCCTGCGCAATTCGGTCAGCAAGATGAAGGAGTGGGACAGCCAGGGTATCGGCGTGGATGTCACCGTGGTGGGCAACAAGGGGCTTGGCTTCATGCAGCGCATGGGGGCCAGCATCGTGTCCCAGGCCGCGGGCATGGGGGATACCCCCCATCTGGAGCGCCTCATCGGCCCGGTGCAGGTCATGCTGGATGCCTACAAGGAAGGCAGGATCGACGCCCTGTACATCATCTACAGCCGCTTCATCAATACCATGAAGCAGGAGTCCACCTTCACCCAGCTCCTTCCCCTGACTGCGGAAGCCGCCATGGAGAAGACCGAACACCATTGGGACTACATCTACGAGCCCGAGGCCAAGTCGGTGGTGGACAGCATGATGGTGCGCTACATGGAGGCCCTGATCTATCAGGCCGTGGCCGAAAACCTGGCCTGCGAGCAGTCCGCCCGGATGGTGGCCATGAAGGCCGCCTCCGACAATGCCAAGTCCGTGATCGAGGAACTCAAGCTGGTCTACAACAAGACCCGTCAAGCGGCGATTACCAAGGAACTGTCCGAGATCGTTGCCGGCGCGGCGGCGGTTTGATGGCTTACGAATTCAATACTTCTCAGGAAATACTGCGATGAGCGAAGGCAAAATTGTTCAAATCATCGGCGCCGTGGTGGACATGGAGTTTCCCCGCGGCCAGCTGCCCAAGGTGTATGACGCCGTCAAACTGGATGACCCCGCCCTGACCTTCGAGGTTCAGCAGCAACTGGGTGACGGTATCATCCGGACCATTGCCATGGGCTCCACCGACGGTCTGCGCCGCGGCATGGCCGTGCGCGGAACCGGTACCCCGATCCAGGTGCCCGTGGGCCAGGCCACCCTGGGCCGCATCATGGACGTGCTGGGTGATCCCGTGGATGAAGCCGGCCCGGTCAATGCCGACGTGCACATGCCCATCCACCGCAAGGCCCCGGCCTACGCCGACCAGGCCGCCTCGGTGGAAATCCTGGAAACCGGCATCAAGGTCATCGACCTGATCATGCCCATCGCCAAGGGCGGCAAGGTAGGCCTGTTCGGCGGCGCCGGCGTGGGCAAGACCGTGACCCTGATGGAACTGATCCGGAACATCGCCGTGGAACACAGCGGCTTCTCCGTGTTCGCCGGCGTGGGTGAGCGGACCCGGGAAGGCAACGACTTCTATCACGAAATGAAGGAAGGCGGCGTGCTGGACAAGGTGTCCCTGGTCTACGGCCAGATGAACGAGCCCCCGGGCAACCGTCTGCGTGTCGCCCTGACCGGCCTGACCATGGCCGAATACTTCCGCGACGAAGGCCGCGACGTGCTGTTCTTCGTCGACAACATCTACCGCTACACCCTGGCCGGTACAGAAGTGTCCGCCCTGCTGGGCCGGATGCCTTCCGCCGTGGGTTACCAGCCCACCCTGGCCTCTGAAATGGGCGCCCTGCAGGAGCGCATCACCTCCACCCGCACCGGCTCCATCACCTCCTTCCAGGCCG
>DYHB01000128.1 GCA_020724415.1 Thiobacillus sp. | reverse complement strand
GCGTGCCGATCCAGAAGTAGTGGTGACCCAGACCCAGGATGCCCGAGCCGAACATCAGGGCAACCTCGATGTAGAGCCAGGTTTCCACGATCTTGCGGCGCACGCCCATGGTCTTGATCAGGCCGTAGGCCATCAGACAGCCCACCAGCACTTCCCAGGTGGCCTCGACCCACAGGTGGATCACCCACCACCACCAGTGCTGGTCCATGGAGATGTTGGGGGTGTACCACATGCCGGCCAGGTACAGACCGGCCAGGGCGATCAAGTCGAGCACCAGGACACCGCCGATACCGGTGAACCTTCCCTTCATGAACGTGGCGGCCACGTTGTAGAAAAAGATCAGGACACACACGACGATGCCGATGTCGGCCCAGCGCGGGGCCTCGATGTACTCGCGACCCTCGTTGATCAGCCAGATGGACTTGAGTTCACCCGGGCCGACCTGCACCAGCAAGTAGACCAGGACGACGACCACCACGGCCAGGGTGAATATCCAGAAATTCAGGTTACCCAACCACAATCCGACCACGGGGGTTCCCGATTCGTCCTCCAGCAGCCAGTACACCGAGCCTATGAAGCCGAACAGCAGCCAGACCACCATGGCATTGATATGCACCATGCGGTTGACCGAGAAGTCCAGAATGCCGAACAGGAACTCAGGATGGAGATACTGGAGGGCGGCCAGGAGGCCAAACAAGACTTGCGCGCCGAACAGCACCAAGGAGACGGTCAAGTACTTCACCGCCAGTTTCTGGCCGCCATTCAGGTTGGCGTTGGAGAGTATGCCTAAGGCTGACATGAGGGATCTCCTTATTGTTGGGTCGGCTCAGCACCGGCTTCAGGCGCGAGCTCAACAGTGGTGGGAACGAGCGCAGCCACGGGGTCGGACTGGTCGATGGGCTTGAAATTGGCCGGGAAGCCGTTGGTGTCGATGGCCGACATCCATTTCAGGAAAGCCACCGTCGCCCTGGCTTCCTCCTCGGTGATGCCCAGGTTGGGCATCTTGCGACCCAGGACGTTGTGCAGCTTGTCGGTGGGGTCCATCAGGAACTCCACCATGCTCTGCTCGCGCGCCTCCTTGGAACCCCAGGACTGATCCAGCCAGGACTTGGTCAGGTCCGGCGCATAGTAGGAGCCGTTGCCGAGCAGGGTATGGCAGTTCATGCAGTTCTTGGATTGGGTGGTCAGCTTGCCCATGGACACCAGGGCCTTGGCTTCGTCTTCGGTCAGGACCTTGCCGAACAGCGGCTCCTCGGGGCCGATCACCGGGACCTGCATATTGCGCTCGGCATCAAAGACATAATCGATGCGGTTGTTGATGACCGAATAGGCCTTCACCCGGCCACTCTTGCTGCCGGCGGTGATCTGGTCCACGGTATCGAAGGTGAGGAAGATCAGGACTACGAACGAGAATCCGGTGACCCAGATGGCGGTCTTGCGCCAAAAGGATGGGGACGCCCACCAAATTTCCTGTGCCATGGCTTTTTTCTCCTGTCAGGACTGTTGATAAATCTGCGCGAATCAGGCGATGCCGTCCGCGTGGTCTTCGGCGTGGGTGCCGACGCACAAGTGCCAGATGATGTGGGGGACCACCAGGTAGCCCACCAGCATGAGACCGACGATGAAGGTCCAGAACCCGTCGTTGAACAGGTTGGCGGCGTTGGCCAGGGTCAGCACCGAAACCACCAGGCCAAGGTAGGAAACATAGGCTGCCGGCATCAGGCCCGGCTTGCCGGCCATGCGGGAGTAGGCGAACAACAGGGCATAGAAGGCACCGGTCATGATCACCATGGCGGCCGAGAAAAAGACCGTAAAGAAATTGCCCAGCTCAACGGGTTCGATCATCTGCGCTCTCCTTGCGAATGGTTGCGACGGGTCCAGGCGAATGGTGTTTGAGCGGGTTCCGCCAGCCCTTGATAAATGTCAACGGAACCCGGCGTCGTGTTTCCAGCCGTTGACATTTGTCAAGGTTGGCCCCCACCCCATGGGGAGTAAGGTCTTGCCACACGGAAAGCACGGCTTTTGCGTGGCAACCTGAAAGGAGAAGCAAGCGATGAATGCAAAGCACTTGAGCAAGGCCCTCATGCTGGCGGTCCTGCCCATGGCCATGGCCTCGGCCTGGGCGGGGGATGACCGGGCCACGGCCTCCAACACTTACATGCAGGGCGGCGGTTCGGCCTTGGCGGGCATGAAGATGTACCAATCCAGCGACCCCAACGCCCCGGCCATGAGCGAAGCTGAATTCGACCAATCCCGGGCGATCTATTTCGACCGCTGCGCGGGCTGTCACGGCGTGTTGCGCAAGGGGGCCACCGGCAAGGCCCTGCTGCCCGAGCCCATGCAGAAGCTGGGCACCGAAAGCCTGAAGGTCTTCATCCACTATGGCACCGCCGGCGGCATGCCGGGCTTCGGCACCTCCAACGAGATGACCGAGAAGGAAGTCGAGATGATGGCCCGCTACATCCAGGATCCGGCCCCCACCCCGCCGGAATGGGGCATGAAGGAGATCCGGGCATCCTGGAAGCTGCTGGTCCCGCCCGAGCAGCGGCCCAAGAAGCAGATGAACAAGCTGAACCTCAGCAACCTGTTCTCGGTCACCCTGCGGGACACCGGCGAAGTGGCCCTGATCGACGGCGATTCCAAGAAGATCGTCGCCATCCTGAAGACCGGCTTTGCCGTGCACATCTCCCGCATTTCCAAGTCCGGCCGCTACCTCTACACCACCGGCCGGGACGGCCTGATCAACCTGATCGACCTGTGGATGGAAACGCCTCAGACCGTAGCCACCATCCGCACCGGGTCAGACGCCCGCTCCATCGACACCTCCAAGTACAAGGGCTTCGATGACAAGATCGCCATTGCCGGCACCTACTGGCCACCCGCCTACGTGCTGATGGACGGCTTCACCCTTGAGCCCAAGAAGGTCATGTCCACCCGGGGCTACACCTACGACGAGCAGGAATATCATCCGGAGCCCCGCGTCGCCTCCATCGTGTCCTCCCACATCAAGCCCGAGTTCGTGGTCAACGTGAAGGAAACCGGCAAGGTGCTGCTGGTGGACTACTCCGACCTGAAGAACCTGAAGACCACCGAGATCGAGGCCGAGCGCTTCCTGCACGATGGCGGCTGGGATGCCTCCAAGCGCTACTTCCTGGTCGCCGCCAACATGCGCGACACCGTCTCCGTGGTGGATACCAAGGAGGGCAAGCTGGCCGCCAACGTCAAGGTGGGCGTGAAACCCCACCCGGGCCGGGGCGCCAACTGGAACGATACCAAGTACGGTCCGGTCTGGGCCACGGGCCACCTGGGCGACGACACCATCGCCGTGATCGGCACTGCGCCCAACAGCAAGAAGTATGGCAAGAACGCCTGGAAGGTGGTGCGCAGCCTGAAGAACCACGGCAATGGGTCCCTGTTCATCAAGACCCATCCCAAGTCAGGGAATCTATGGGTGGACGCCGCCCTGTCCCCGGACGAGGAAATCCAGCAGTCCATCTCGGTGTTCGACCTGAAGAACCTGGACCGTCCCGCCCAGGTGATCAACATCGCCAAGCTGGCCGGCATCAGCAAGGGCCGGGTCACCCATCCGGAATACAACAAGGCGGGTGACGAGGTCTGGTTCTCGGTCTGGGGCCCGAAGAATGGCGAGTCAGCCATCGTGGTCATGAATGACAAGACCCGCAAGCTGAAGGCTGTGATCAAGGACCCGCGCCTGGTCACGCCCACCGGCAAGTTCAACGTCTACAACACCGTCCACGACGTGTATTGATGTCCGGCCCGGTCGCCCTGTCGGGCGGTCGGGTTTGCCCAGGGCCTGCCCCGGCGGGCCTTGGGCAAACCCCGATGGACACGGAGCGATGACCTACACGATCCCATTTTTGCTTTGTCTGGCACTGCCCCTGGCAGCGATCGCCGGAGACACGCCGCCGGCCCCGGAGCGTCAGCGTGAACTCGTCCACCTGGTACGCCAGGAATGCGGTTTCTGCCATGGGCTGCGGCTCACGGGCGGACTGGGCTCTCCCCTCACGGTCGATGCGATGAAGCACAAGCCGCTGGACACCATGACGGCAGTGATCCTGCACGGAATTCCCGGTACCGCCATGCCGCCCTGGCAGCCCTTCATCAGCGAATCGGAGGCGGTCTGGATCGTGCGCCAACTACAGGAAGGATTTCCCCCATGAAGCTTGCCATTGCCCCCCTCCTCGTCGCCCTGCTGGGTGTGCCTGTCCTTGCCGCCGGCTCGGCCGAGACCCTGCGCGGCACAGGCGATCTCGGGATCGCCGTCGAGCGGGCCCAGGGCAGCCTGCAATGGCTGGACACCACGAACAGGATCAGCCTGGGCCGCATCGAGGGCCTGGGCGACCTGTCCCACGCCTCGGCGGTCTTTTCCAGGGATGAGCGCCACGCCTACGTCTTTGGCCGCGACGGCGGCTTGACCCAGGTGGACATGCTGGCCGGACGGGTGGTCAACCGGATCATCCAGTCCGGCAACTCCATCGGCGGCGCCATCTCCCAGGATGGCCGCCATATCGCGGCCGCCAACTACACCCCGGGCGGGGTCAAGATCTTCGACGCCCGGACCCTGGAACTGGTGGCCGACATTCCCACCGAATCCAAGGTCATCGGTCTGGAAGACCTGCCCGGCAACCGCTTCGCCTTCAGCCTGTGGGACAAGGGGGAGATCTGGATCGCCGACATTTCCGATGATCCCCGTAACCCCAGGCTGACCAAGTTCACCGGCATCGGCACCCAGCCCTACGATGCCCTCATCTCGCCGGACGGGCGCTGGTATGTGGCCGGACTGTACGGCGAGAACGGCATCGCCGTGCTGGACATGTGGCACCCGGAGAAAGGCGTCAAGCGCGCCCTGCCGGACTATGGCCGGGGCGAGGAAAAGCTGCCGGTGTACAAGATGCCCCATCTGGAAACCTGGGCCATGGTGGGGGGCAAGGCCTTCATTCCAGGCGTGGGACGCCATGAGGTAGTGATCGTGGATGTGGCCACCTGGACCCAGGAGGGAGTGATCCCCGTGGCCGGCCAGCCGGTCTTCGTGATGGCCCAGCCGGACGGCCGCCGCCTCTGGGTGAACTTCGCCTTCCCCCACTACGACCGGGTGCAGGTGATCGACGTCCCCAGCCAGAGCGTGGTGCAGACCCTCACTCCGGGCAAGGCCGTGCTGCACATGGAATTCACCCCCCGGGGCGAGAACGTCTGGCTGTCGGTCCGGGATGCCAACCGGCTGGAAGTCTACGACACCGCCACCTTCAGGAAACTGGCCGAGCTTCCCGCCGCCGCCCCCAGCGGCATTTTCTTCACCCCCCGTGCCCACCGTTTCGGACTCTGAACCATGCTCACCGACCTGGAATTCCATCTCCTCAACGACTGGCAGCGGGGCTTCCCCCTGGTCCCGCGCCCCTATGCCGATCTGGCCCGGCAATTGGGGACGGATGAAAGCAACGTGATCATGACCTTGGCCAATCTCCGCACCCGGGGCCACATCTCCCGCATCGGCGCCGTGTTCCGGCCCCATGTCCTGGGCGCCAGCACCCTGGCCGCCGTGGCCTGCCCGGAGGATCGCCTGGAAAGCGTGGCCCGGCGCATCGACCGCTACCCGGAGGTGAACCACAACTACGAGCGGGAACATCGCTACAACCTCTGGTTCGTCGTCACGGCTGCCGACCGGAAGCAGGTCAGACAAGTCCTGGCCGATATCCGGGAAGATACCGGCCTGACGCCCCTGGACCTGCCCATGGAAGCCGACTACCACATCGACCTGGGTTTCCAGTTGCAGGGCGATCCCCGGGCGGGCCGCCGGGGGCCGCCGCCCCCTCGTGTCCACCTGGATCCGGCCGGTGATCCCCTGGACGTGACCGCCCTGCGGGCACGCCTGGTGCCCGCCGATTACCGTCTGGCCACGGCCTTGGAAAACGGGCTTGCACTGAGCACCCGCCCCTACGGCCAACTGGCCATCCAGGCGGCGATGACCGAGGCCGAGTGCCGTCAGCGCCTGGCCCGGTTGCAGGAATGGAGCGTGATCCGCCGCTTTGGCGTGGTGGTCCGGCACCGGGAACTGGGCTACACGGCCAACGCCATGGTGGTCTGGAACGTACCGGACGACCGGGTGGCCGCCGTGGGCCGCCAGCTGGCCGCCCAGTCCGCCGTCACCCTGTGCCATCAGCGCCCGCGCCGA
>DYHB01000009.1 GCA_020724415.1 Thiobacillus sp. | reverse complement strand
GGAGTACATTAAGGGCCGCCTGAAGTTGAGCTATTGATGCCCGGCTGTTGCACGGGAGCGCCGGTGATCGATTGATTCGATCCCCTAAAATTCGGCTCATAAGAGAAAAAATTCCCATCACAGCTTAATTGTACCGCTGCCGCAGGGGTTGGCAATGGGGAACATGCGGTCGCAGTCCGTTGACCAGGCCGGCGCCGTAGGCCTGGCACGCAGCTTGCGTATGCGCTTCCGGGATGGCCGGGGGCGCAAAATTTTTTTCAGTTTTAGTGTAACCCTGGCAGGAAACCGTCGGGGTGGGTTGAATAACCCGCTTTAGTGGAGCGTTGTGGGGCAAAATGGCGCGAAATCCCACGACTGCCCGGCCTGGGTGGAGGAAAGCGCACCGGACTGGAGTCACCGCCATGTTCATGGGGGAGTACCAACACACCGTTGACGGCAAGGGGCGGCTGCACATCCCGGCCAAGTTCCGCGAGGGGCTGGGCGTCCGCTTTGTTGCCACCAAGGGGTTGGATAACTGCCTGTTCGTCTTCCCCCTGGACGAATGGCGGCAGATCGAGGCCCGGCTCAAGGAACTCCCTTTCACCCGCTCCGACGCCCGTGCCTTTGTCCGGTTCTTCTTCTCGGGCGCCACCGAGTGCGAGCTGGACGGCCAGGGGCGGGTGCTGTTGCCCGAGTCGCTGCGCACCTATGCCAAGCTGGAGCGCGACGTGGTGGTCATTGGCGTCTCCACCCGGGTGGAAATTTGGAGCAAGGCCGAATGGGAAGGCTGTCAGGCGCGGGCCGACCAGTCCTACGAGGAATTGGCGGAAAAGATCATTGACTTCTGAGGTGCTGATCCGGGTGGAATTTCACCACGTTCCCGTGATGCTGACAGAGGTGCTGGAGGCGCTGGCGGTACGGCCGGAAGGCACGTACGTGGACTGCACCGCCGGTGGCGGCGGACATAGCGAGGCCATCGCGCGCCGGTTGGGTCCGGCGGGGCTGCTGATTGCCCTGGATCAGGACCCGGCGGCGCTGGCGGCGGCGGGCGTTCGGCTGCAACCCTACGCCGATCGGGTGCGGCTGGTGCGGCGGAATTTCCGGGACCTGGCGGCGGCGCTGGCGGAACTGGACGTCCCCGCAGCAGACGGGATCCTGTTTGACCTGGGCGTCTCCAGCTACCAGTTCGACGAGGCCGAGCGCGGCTTTTCCTACCAGCACGACGCTCCTCTGGACATGCGCATGGATCCCGACGCCGACCTGACGGCGCGGGATCTATTGAACGAACTGGACGCCGGCGAGTTGACCCGGATCCTGCGGGAGTACGGGGAAGAGCGGTTTGCCAACCGCATCGCCCGGTTAGTGGTCCAGGAGCGCAGCAAACACCCCATCGGGACCACCGGCGACCTGGTGGAGATCATCAAGCGGGCCATTCCGGCTCCCGCCCGGCGCACGGGCGGGCACCCGGCCCGCCGTTCCTTTCAGGCTTTGCGCATCGCCGTCAACGACGAAATGGGAGCACTTCGCGAGGGGCTGGAAGCCGCCCTGAGCGCGCTGGCTCCCGGTGGCCGTCTGGCCATCCTCACGTTCCACTCGCTGGAGGACCGCATCGTCAAGCGTACCCTGGCGGCGGCAGCCAGGGGGTGCACGTGCTCGCCCCACGCCCCCGCCTGCATCTGCGGGAAACAGCCGGACGTGCGGCTGGTGGGACGGCAACCGGCAGTCCCGGGGCCAGCGGAAGTCGAAGCCAACCCGCGTGCCCGGAGCGCCAAGCTGCGGGTGGCCGAGAAACTCGGGCCTGCGTTCTAGGGATCCGGGGGAGGAACATACCATGCAAGTGGCCCGACAGTTCAGCCAAAGTGCGCCCATCACCCTGCCACGTCTGCCCGGAACTGCGAAGCCCCGCCAGCCACAGCGGGTGGCGGCGCCGGCGGGTCCCCGTCTGGCGCAGTGGGTGGCGCTGATGCGCCAGGTGTTACCCCTGGTGCTCAAGCCACCGACCGCGACAACCCCCGAGGAGCAGGAGCTCATTTGGGCTGCGGCCCTGGAGGCCCTGGAGTCCAAGACAGCGGTGCGGCACAAGCTCACGGTGCTCTGTCGCGAGTACGGCTGGAGCTACCAGGGGCTGTTCGCAACCCACCGGCAGGAGCTGGCGGCCAAGGGCTACGTGGTCACCAGGTGAGGGGGTGCCGATTTGCAGGTACACATTCGGCAGCAGACGCAGCTCACGCCGGAGCAACTGAATGTAGTTCTTCTCGACCTGGAGGAGTTCGGCTGGGTGACGCTCGGCAGCATCGATGCAGCCGACCAGATCGCCCGGGCTGCAGGTCCTCGACGCTGCCGGATCCGGCGAGATGGCAACGGCACCTGGTGGGTCGAGTTGGTGAACGGGCCGCAGCCGGTGGTTCCGTCGTCGCAGCAGGCGCTGGTGGTGGTCCTGGTCACGATTCTGATCCTGGCTGCGAGCGCCGGCTGGTGGGACCGGCTGCTCCCGTGGTGAGGCACATACCAGTTTCTTTTGAGGAGGCGATGGCAGTGGCAACTGCCAGCATCCCCCTGCGAGATGATGAACGCCGCATCCTACAGGCCATCCGGGATCTTCCCGGCGCCAACGCTCGCACCGTGAAGGCGGTGGCGGGACTCACCCCCAGTGACCCCGGGTACTTTTCCATCATCGGCGAGCTAACCAAACGCGGCCTCATTCACCGTTGTGGTGAGCACGGCTGGCAGGTCTCGGCTCTGGGTGAGCAGGCGCTCTCGCAAGCGCCAGGTTAGAAGGTCTGACCGGTACCAGAAGTGGCGGGGGATTCCCCCGTCTGTACGGGCGGGTAGCTCAGCAGGGAGAGCGGGGGAGACGTCCCCGGCAGCGGTGGTTCGAGCCCACCCCCGTCCACCAGGGGTTATGCATAAGGCCAGGATGGACGCTGGCCACGCACTCTGCCGCTAAGCGAGCCCCTCACAGGTACCCGGATGGTCCGTCCGGGGATTAATTCGGTAGCAAAGCGCAGAGCGTCCCGGGCGACCCGGGTCCCGCCTACGTGAACCGCGGGTGGCTGGCGGACTGCCGCCACCAGAGGGTGGCTCCTCGCACATCGATCGACGCCGGCATAGGCGGCAGATTCTGTCCGCTATTCGTAAGTCCGGGCGGTGCAGAGGTTCGTCAGGGCACGTCGGACGCCACGGTGAAATGCCCACTCGAAGAGGCCCGAATGGCCCACGTTACGGGCCCGGCGGACGCCTGGTCCGCCGTCAGGGTGGCTGGAGCGCTGACCCGAACGGGGAGCGGTCCGGCGTGATAGCCCACCCCGTGTGCACCGGTAGCCAGTCCGGGCTAAGCAAGGGCGCTTGAAGAGGCCGGGTGCCAGCCCCAACCACCCTGATGGCGGCACAGGAGCCGCACCACCCCGGCCGGGGACATCTCAAGGAAAGGCAGGTGATACCGATGCGACCGACGCGCTTACTGGCTTTCCTGGCGGTCCTGATGGCCGTGGTGGTCCTGCTGGCGGTGCCGATGGCACCGATCATCGCAGGAGCCCCGACCGTTGCGGCTGCCAGCACGACCCTCATCGCCCCCATGCCCGTTGCCCCGCTGATCGTGCTGGTCCTGGCCAGCATCATGGTCATGGCCAGGCGGATCCGGGCGGCGCCCACGGTGGCAACGAGGGGTGGACTCGGTTTCACACTGTACAGCGCCTACGCTCCTTTCAAACGCATGGTTGCGCAGATCCGGCGGGACACTGGCAGGTCGCTGGACACGTACTACGCCGGCACCCTCGGCATCGCCGACACGTGACGCTATACTGTCAGCTCGCAGGTGGCGGGCATCAACAGGGCCCGGGACCGTCCGGCCTATCGCACGTGAGATAAGTACGTAGCAAAGAGGCCGGGCCCGTCAAAGAGGTGGCGGGCCCGGTCACCCCCAAGGGAGGCGCGCGGCACCATGACGACAGAGGCAGTGCCCCGGGAGATTGCCGGGGTTACCTACCAAGACCCGATCACGTACGTGGCGGCCGGTGGGTTCGATGCCACCGCGGTCCGGGCCGTGGTCAACGCGTACAAGGCGTATTATGCCGCCAAGCGGCGCGGCCGGCTGCCGGCCGGGCACTGGCCGAAGCACGTCAGCGCCGTGACCAAGTGCAACGAGGCTCTGTGCACGGCTATCATGCGCCGGTACCGGGCTTACTACGGCAAACAGCGGGCGGTGATCGTTTGAACCCGTACACCGGGCACCTCGTCAAGGTAGACCCTTATGGCTCCGTCCCCGACGGCTACATCGAAGTGCCGGATCACCTGAACCGTGCCGCTTCCCAGGTGCTGTCCGGCCGCAACGAGGGACATGTCTCGCTCAGATCCGGCGGCAAGCTCAGCCGCTGGGCGGCGCAGCAGCGCAAGAGTAAACGCAAGATGGAGCGGCACAGCCGCAAACGAAACCGGCGGAAATGACGGTGCCGGCCTGCAGGCCGCCGCCAAGGCCATTGCCAGTATCGCGGAGAGCGAAGAGGCGCCGGCAATCGCCGTTGGCCTGTTTCTGAACACCGAACAGCAGCTGGAGGAGCGCCTGGCGCGCCTGCGAGCCACGGTTGCTGTGCCGGGCGGGGGGTAGTGAGACAGATGCAGTGGCGACCGCTGGCCAGCGCCATCAAGGGCCCATACCGCCGCCGGCGGATCAACTGGGATACGGTTCTGGCTACAGCCATCATCGCCGTGCCGGCGGCCTACATCGTGTGGCGCCTGCTGACCAAGTGATGACCTGCCATGGAACCCGAACCGCTTCATGTAGCTTAGCTCCCAGTGCGAGGAGAGGAGTATTTGCATGGCTGACAACAACAAGCTCCCCTACAGCAACCGAGCGATCGCGGTGGGCACACTGGCCACCCTGGAGATGATTGAGGGCGAGGCCAAAGAGTCGGGCCGCAAGTTCCAATACCTTCAGGGCGAGGTTCAGGTTGGAGACGACAAAATCCGGTTTACCCTCTGGCCCAGCCAGAAGCGCCCGTCCATTCATCTGGACACGCAAAAGCAGTTCCAGGTTGGTGACCGGGTTTCCGTCAACGGTACCTTGGAGGAGCAGGTTTCCCAGGACGAGCGCCTGTTCCGGGGTATCCGAGCATTCGGCGTGGGAGCCGCTGATTCGGCCGACCGGGAGGACCGTCTCGTCTATCACGTCGCTGGCCACCTCGGCGAACTCGAGAAAACCGCTGACGAGCAGTATGTAATCCCCATCACAATCGTTCGCCAATACAAGGACGCCCAGGGCGAGGATCAGGAGAGGGAGGACACCATCCGGGTGCACCCCCCCACCGACTGGCTCAAGCCCATTTACGAGAAGGTGTCGAAGGGCGCCCTGGTCAGGGCCCGTGGCGACATCATTAACCAGATCTCTATCGACCGGTACGGGGTGGCCAGCGGGTTCAAGGCGGAGCTGACCGTCGTACTGTTCGAGGTCTACGACGAGGCCACCAAGCTGTGGCGGGTATTCCTGCAGGGCAACGCACCGGCCGCAGCTGCTCAGACCCCGAAAGCAGTGGCCCCGCAGCAGCCAAGCGCTCCGGCCAAACCGCCCGCCGCCCTGACCAGGTCGCCGGCGACTGTGGGGGCCAGTAAGGCGGGGGCGCCGGCACCGGCGACTCAGCCAGCCGATGACGCCGAGGTCCCGTTCTAACCAGGCCTGGAAGGAGCAGCAGCCATGACCCGGCAGCAGCAGCAACCGGTACTGATCAACCCCTTCCGTAAGCCTGGTGGCACCAGACCCATATACGGCAAGGTTGGTATTTTTGCCGATTCCGGCGTGGGAAAAACCCACTTCTGCCTGCAGACGCCCAAACCGGCGGTTATCGATCCGGAGCGAGGCACCGAATGGTTCCGCGGGCGGCCCGGGTTCTCGGACTGGGAGGTCATGGAGAACCTGCAGGGTGACATGGTCGAGCAGGCCCACTACGCCTTGTCGTTTCTGGAGTCCGGGTTTGAAAAGGAAACCGTCGTCGATCCGATCCTCAACCGGACCATTGAACGCCTGACCCACCGGCGGCTCATGGCCACAGACCCGGTCACCAGCGTGCAATATCCGGCTGTCCACGACCGGGAGACCCTCGTCTTTGATCCGATCACCCTGCTGTGGGAGCAGATTCAGTTCGACCAGTCCCTGAAAGCCGAAACCAAAGGCCGGGATGATTTCAGCTGGAAAGACCACGGCGAGATGAAGCGGGACTACAAGACATTTCTCAATCGCCTGCTGCAGCTCCCCATGCACGTGGTCATCACTGCCCGGCACGCTTACGAGCGGGACAAGGACAGCGGAAAGGTGGTCGGAGAGAAGATGGACGCCGAGCGGAGCACCATCTATGCCTTCGACCTCGCATTCCAACTGGTCAACAAGAACGGTCGGCGGGACGCCATCATCTACAAGGACCGCAGCCGTACCTTCGAGCAAGGCCAGCGGGTTGAGGATGTTTCTTGGGACAGCTTGGTCATCCCGATTCTCCAGAAACTCCAGCAGCGGGCGCCCCACGATGACGCCCTGAGGGATCTGGTTCGGGCCTGGCGGGCCGCCGGCGTCACCGATATGGCCGCCAAGGTCATCATCGAACGGGAGACGGGTAAATCGAAGAGCGATGACCTGACCTTGCCCGAGATCCAGCAGCTGACCAGGTGGTTTGTTGACCTGCGGGCCCAGAAAGGTGGTGACGGCGGTGCCGGTAGTGAGGCAGGAAGGGACGAGCCTGCGGATCCTGCTGACGCCGGAGGAGAGGGAACAACTGGCGCAGGGCCAGCAACTGACCCTAACTGATGCGGGCGGTGCCGCCGTCATCCTGGAGGCTGCGTCTGAGCCGGTGGCCGCCGACACGGATGCCATCGAACCGATCTTCCCGCCGCCGGTGCCGCCGGATCCGCTGGGCCAGGTCCGCTGCCACCGTTGCCGCCGGGTCTTGACCCACCCCGACAGCGTAGCCCGCGGTCTCGGCCCGATCTGCGCCGCCAAGTGGATCTGGGAGCTACCGGTACCGGTCGATGAAAAGCTGGCCAAGCTCGAGGCCCTGCGCCGGCAGGTGCGGGAGACCGGTGAGATCAGCGAGGGCGACCTGGTCGAGCTGATCGAGAAGCTGAAAGCCGGCCAGCAGGAGTTGCCCGACGATCCGGCACCGGACACGGCCAGCGGTGACGAGCCCGACTTCGATCCGCAGGAGGAGCCAGCCCGGCCGGACCGCCGGCTGCCTGTCCGGGATCCCGAACCAGACATGGCAGTGGCGGAGCGGATCTTCCGGGAGACGTTCGCCAGGAAGATGCCCGGGTACGAGCCCCGCGAGCCCCAGATCCAGCTGGCGCGGGAGGTGGCCCGGGCCCTGGCGACCGGCAGCCATCTGGTTGGCGAGGCGGGCACCGGTACCGGCAAGTCATTCGCCGTCCTGGTGCCGGCCGTCCACTGGGCCCGCGAGATGGGCAAACGAGTGGTAGTCAGCACGGGCACCATTGCCCTGCAGGAACAGTACATGGGCAAGGACGTGCCGTTCCTGCAGCAGGTCCTGGCTGACGAGATGCCCTTTTCGGCCGCCCTGATCAAGGGCAAGGGCAACTACCTTTGCCGGCTGAAGGCCGGGGAGGCCGCCAAGGAATCCGCCGCCGGCACGGATCCCGAACTGGATCGGGTGCTGGCCTGGGTCCGGGAAACCAGTGACGGCGACAAGAGCGAGCTGCCATTCGTACCGGCCGACGATGTGTGGCGGCGGGTCAACGTGGACGACTCCTGCCTCCGCCACAAGTGTCCGCTGTTTGAGGAGTGCGGTTTCTACCAGGTGCGCGAGCGCGCCAAGCGGGCGCAAATCCTGGTCTGTAACCATCACCTGCTCATGTATGACCTGCCCTACGGCATCTTCCCGCAGTACGGCGCCCTGATCCTGGACGAGGCCCACCACCTGGAAGACATCGCCTCCAACACCTTCGGCGTCGAGATTAGCCAGTTCCGGTTGCCGGCGCTGTGCCGGGACATTGAGCGGCTGGAGCACCCGGACATTCCGACGGATCGGCTGCAGCACATTCGCCAACTGAACTCCAGTCTGATGGGGCACTTTGCCGGCGCCGAAGTCTCGGGGCGGCCCCTCGAAAAGGAGGCACTGTCCCGGGTCCCGGGCCAGGAACGGTACAGCCAGTTGGCTATCAGCCTGGTGGCGGAACTCAAGCAGCTCGGTGACGAGCTGGCCACGCTCGACTGGTCCTGGGCCGATGACCGGACCAAGGCGCGGTGCCAGGCACTCGTGGAACGGGTCACCGGCCTGGCCGGGGACTTTCAGGACGTATTCAACCCGACGCCCGAATCCACCGAGCAGAACGTCGCTTGGGTGGAGGTGGAGCGGGGACGGCAGGAGCCCCGGGTGACGTTGCATCTCAATCCCATCGATGTCGGTCCGGGCCTGCAGGACCTGCTCTGGGACCCGCTCCATGCGGTCATCTGCACCAGTGCCACGCTCAGCACGGGGACCAACTTCAACTACTTCAAGCGCATGGTCGGGCTCAATCGGACTGAGCGCGAGGTGCTAGAGCTGCACGTCACCAGTCCTTTCGATTACCCCAACCAGGCCCTGTTGTATGTGCCCAGGGGGCTTCCGGAGCCCCGTGAAGAGGAACGCTGGACCAACGCCATCATTGGCATCACGCGCGATGTCCTGCAGGCAACGGGTGGGCGGGCCTTCGTCCTATTCACCAGCTACAAGCAGTTGAAGGCCGTGTACGAGTCGCTGGCCACCGAGCTGGAACAGGCAGGGTACGTGATCTTCCGCCAGGGCGACATGCCCCGGACACAGCTCCTGGATGCCTTCAAGGAGGCACACGCCGCCGGCGGCCGCCCCATCCTGTTTGCCACCGGTACGTTCTGGGAGGGCGTCAGTGTCGAGGACGAGGCCCTTAGCTGCGTGGTCATCGACAAGCTGCCGTTCCAGGTCCCCAGTGATCCGATCGCTGTGGCCAAGGCCGAGGCCCTTAAGCGCAATGGCGAGGACCCCTTTATGCACTACACTGTCCCCCAGGCCATCATCCGGGTCAAGCAGGGCTTTGGCCGGCTGATCCGGACCCGCCGGGACCGCGGCCTGGTGGCCATTCTGGACCCGCGAATCCGCACTAAGGGCTATGGCCGACAGTTCCTGCGGTCCCTGCCGCCCGCCCGGGAGATCTACCACCTCGGCGATGTGCTGGCGTTCCTGCAGGGAGGGTAGTCAAATGGCACCTGTCGCGCTAGTGGTTCTGGTCCTTACCTTGTCAGCGTGTACTCCAGCGTCACCGTCCCCGCCGGCAACAGATGTGGTGACGGTCGACGTCGCCGACCTCGCCAACCGCCTGGATCGCCTCCATTCCGGGGCCCGGGCGACGGCGGAACGGTTTGAGCAGGCGGTGCGGGCGGGCCGGCAGCAACAAACCCTCCTGCTATCCCGGTTACGGCGGGTGGAAGACCTAGTGCCGGCAGAATACCAGCGACTCGTGATCGACGTGGCGGAACGGCATGGCCTGGACCCCAGGCTGCTGGCGGCTCTGGTGCATGTTGAGTCCGGGTGGGATCCCCAGGCGCGGGGTTCCGCCGGCGAAATCGGACTGACCCAAATCCTGCCCGAGACAGCCAGGTGGATCGCCGAGGCACGCGGGCGACCCATCCCTGACCTGGCGGATCCCCTGGAATCACTGGATGCCGGAGCCTGGTATCTGACGGCGTTGCTGCGGGAGACAGGTGGCAATGCCGTCGAGGCCCTCGCCCGGTATAATGGCGGCCCTCGGTGGCGGGACCGGGCGCCGGTCGCAGCCCGGATATACAGCGAGCGGGTGGTCCGGCTCGCGGCCGGGCGTGGTAACTGATGCGGCTGGCAGTGCAACTGGATTCGCGCATCCGGTTCCATACCCGCCCGGACTTGCCGGTCGAGTTCCGCCGGGCCGTCGCCGAGGAGAACACGGTCGCCAACTATCCGCCGGCGATCAAACGGGGAGGCCCGGAGCGGGTTGAGACATACACCCACAACCCATTTACGGGCGAGGTAACACTCAGGCGCACGTACTGGCCCAGGTTCCGCGAACTGGCTCAACAGCACGGCATCCACTTGGATGTCGCCGACATGCGAGAGGAACAAGCCATACTCTACCAGCCGATGGCCATCCGTATCCAGGACTGGCGCTGGGCATTCGAGTCCCTGGCCGAGCTGTTGGCCCCCCGGCTGCACGCTGAGTGGCAGCACGTCCACATTCAGGTGACGGTCACCCCCTGGCGGCGGTGGCCCGGGGAACAGACGCTGGAGTCCCATCAGTTGCAAGTAGACCCCGATGGCACATCCGGGGAGGTGGAGCCGGGTGGCGGACCTGCAACTCCTCCAGCTCGTCCAAAAGCACCTCGGCGCCATCACCTACGTCGCGGTGCGTTGCCCAAGGTGTCGCTCCCCGGAGGGGCTGACGTGCCCGGTGGAGGGTCCTGACGGCATCTGCCGCTGTACCTGCGGGTACCGGGCCTCGCTCCGCTACCTGCTGACGGCCAAGATCGAGGAAGAGCGCCAGCGCCGGGCAGAGACCCAGCGGGTGATGTCACAAGCGCCAAGGAGACGGTGAACCATGGCCCTGGAACCTGACGTCCTGCTCGAGCGGGCCCGCTCCGTTCAGCCCGGCGCCAAGCAGCACCTGGTGCGGGCTGCCGAGGTCGACCTGGAAGAGCGCACATGGGCCCGCCCGATCCAGCCACCCCCCGATGATCCATTTGCCGATGCCGATGCCAGCCAGCGGCCGTGGCTCAGCTGGCACCCCCCAGAGCAACCCCTGGTCGAGTCCCCTTGGCTGAAGGAGCTGTACAACCAGGTGCATGCGGCCATCCAGCGCGGCAACCAGTGGATGGCCGATAACCCGGATCCACCGGCCGATGTTGCCGAGAAAGCGGTACGCCGGTATCTGCTGCTGGGCCATCAGGCCGAGCTGCTCAAGCTGGCCACAGCTGCCACTCTCTGCCCCTGGCCGGGGTGCCCGGCGAATCCCGCGGCACCGACTGGAACGGATCCGCTGGCGGGCAGGTTCCGGGCCTGGCAAATGAGCACGGACCAGGCCGAGTTACCCATCACCACGCCCGCCGGCCGCACCTGGCACCTGGTGCCCTATCGCACAGACCAGGACCGCCTGGAGCTCACGCCGGCTGAACTGGCGGCCGTGGTGCGGGTGGCCCACCTGGTCGGCAAGTCCGAGCTGGAAATTCTCGATCTCCGAGGTGAGCAGTAATGGCCGCACCCCTCACCCGGCACCCGTGGACCCCCGAAGAGGATGAACGCCTGCGCGAGCTCGCCGGCCGCCCGATCACCGAGATCACGGTGGCACTCGGCCGCACCTGGGCCGCCGTGATGAACCGGCTTGGCAAGCTGGGGCTGAGGCGGGAGAAGGAGCCGCCATGGACGGCCACAGACGTGGACTTCCTCCGTGGTGCATTCGGCCGCTGCAGTTATGCCGAAATCGCCCGGCAGCTGGGCCGGTCGGAAAATGCCGTCAAGGTCAAGGCCATGAGACTGGGCCTGAGGCAACGCCGGCGCCAGGACCTGACACCCAGCCAGATTGGCCGGATGCTATGCACGTGCAGCAAGCGTGTGAAGGGGTGGATCCGCAAGGGTTGGCTGCCGGCCAGGCTGGCGCCGGTACCCGGCAAGAAGATCCACCTGGTGGCCCGGGAGGATCTCGTTGCCTTCCTGAGGGCCCACCCGGAAGAGTGGGATGCCAGACAGTGCCCGGATCTCCACCTCCGGTTAGGTCTCCGGCCCAGGTGCCGCAATCCATACCCAGGTCAGCGTCCGCTCTGGCTGAAGGAAAAGCTGGCCGCCGATCAGCGTCGCCGGCGCCGCGGCAAGCGCTGGACACCCGACGAGGACACCGAGCTGGCCCGCTTGCTGCGGCGAGGCCTCACCTACAAAGAGGTCGCCGTCCGGTTGGGCCGCACGGAAGTGGCTATAGACCACCGGGTCCACCGGTTAGGGCAAAGATTGTGGGAGTTGATTCGCCCGTGGGCAGTGTGAATTGGGGCCGGCACACGACATTTCCGCTGCCTCGGAAAGACGCCGAGAGACTTGCCCAGGCCATGCGCCAGCACCGTTACGAGGTGGAGGTACGAGAACACGGTGACCAGGTGGTCCTTGTCTATGCTCCGCCGATCCCAGTCAGCCGGCGCGAAGAAGCGCCGCCCACGGTTGAGCACTTGCTGAGCCGTCTCTACCGGACCCCGCGGAAGAGCGGGGGGGGTGCTGCAGGCCAGGCTCGATTCCCCGTCTGAGGGTTCCAATTCACACGTGTGATGTTTGGGGGTGAAGCGGATGCAGGAGACAGCAACCAGCCGGCTGGCCAACAGGGCCGAGATGGAGAAAGCGATTCGCAGCTACTGGTGCGTCTGCGTTGCCGAGGAGATGGCCCGGTTCCTAACCCGGAACCAGGTGGAGGTCAAGAAGAGCTGGAAGGGGCCGGAGCTCCGGGACGCCATCCGGGAGTTTCTGCGCACCCGGACCGACCGGCAGTTGGCATTCATCGCCGATGAGACCCGACCGGTGTGGAGCGAGGTGCCGGAGCCAATTTGGTCGGAGGCAGCCCCAGCGCAGGCTGAGGTCGGGAAAGCACCCCTGATCATCGTCCGCCAGGCACCGACCGGAGGGGTCTCGGCAAGCCTGTGGGTTTCGGGGGTTGAGGGAGCGGATAACGAGGGCGAATTGCAGTTTGAGCCGGACGACTTTGCCGGCATCCGGCGCGGGCCAACAGCCACGGAGGAACTGCGAGAACTCGTCCGCGGCTGGCTGGCGAAGCACCCGAATGCGCGGTTGGAAAGTGAAGTATCGCTGGAGCTGGACAGCGACGCACCGCCCGCAATCCCCGATTCCCAGTCCCCGATCCCCGTAGCCGATGATGCCAATGAGCCGTTCACGATGCCCGGGCTCGGTGCTGGCGGTGGCACCCTGACCAGGTTGCGCCCGGACGAGATCCGGGTGGTGGGCAACCCGCGTAAGCACTTCGATGAGGCAAAGCTGCAGGAACTGGCCGACTCCATCCGTGCTTACGGCATTCTGGAGCCCTTGGTGGTCAACCGTGTGCACAGCCACCACGACCTGGTCGCCGGCGAGCGGCGGCTGCGCGCCGCCAAGTTAGCCGGGTTGCCCCTGGTGCCGTGTGTAGTGCTCCAAGTGACCAGCAAGGAGGCTGCGGAGCTCCGGCTACTGGAGAACTTGCAGCGCCAGGACCTGACCCCCCTGGAGGAAGCCAACGCTTTCGCCGAGCTGATTCAGGACCACGGATACACCCAGGAGCAGCTGGCAACGAAACTGGGCAAGTCCCAGGGCTGGGTATCGGAACGCCTTGCACTGCGGGAGCTGCCCGAGGTTGTGCGGACAGCCGTGGTCAACGGTGACCTGGCCATCCGCACAGCGCTGGCCTTGCGACCGTACCTGCCGCAACCGGGCCAGAAAGTCCCGGAAGCCGTTCTGCAGGTGGCCAAGGAAATGGCCGAGTACAAGCCGCCGGCGTCGGAGGCTGCGGAATGGGTTCGCCGGGCATTGTGGCAAACCAGCCGCAGCCTGCAGGAGGCCGACGTCTCCTACTATCTCCGAAACGGCTATGGCGAAAATTTTCCGCCCCGGGATCGGGTTTTCCCTCTGGACCAGACGATCGAAGGCACTGGTGCTCCGATCTGTTCCGAATGCCCCATGCGGACGGAATTGCGGATGTCGCTTGGCAGCCCGGCCCCGGTGTGCTTGCAACCCTCCTGCTGGGGTGCAAAGCAAGCCACGGTCTGGCGCCGGCTTGTCCGGGAACACAAGGCAGCACAGGAATCTCAACAGCGGGAGCGGCACGAACGGCTCAAAGCGCAAACCGAGCGCGCCATCGAGAATCAAGCCCAGGCCGCCGGCACCAGCACGGCACCGGTGGATGAGCTCGCCGATGCCGCCATTCGCCTGCGGGACCTCGGCCGCCGTTGGGCCGAGGAGTACGGCAAGACCAAGGACAAGCTGCGCGCCGAGATGGAGAAACTCGCCGGGCGGCTCGGGTTCGCCGGTCCCGAGGAACTGGAACTGGCACTTGCCGGCGGCCACGGCCGGCTGAACCCCGGCACCCTGCAGCCTCCAGAACTGGCCAGGCGGATCACTGACTTGCTGGCTAGGAAGGCGGCTGGCGAGGACATCACCCAACCGGTGGCGGCAACCGAGCAGACCAGTGGGGCAACGGCAGCGCCCCCCCTCGAGGATGCGGATGCCGAACTGGCCAAGGCCCTGCAGGAGTTGGCTAAGGAACACTGGCCCTTCCACCAGACCGCCCGCGACATCGAGTACGACCGCGAGGCCTTCCTGCCGATTGACAGCCTGCTGCAGCACTGGCAGGCCCGGGCCGGAATTGGCGCCAGCCACATGCCGGTGCAACTCGGCCCCAGCGTACATGTGCACATTCCCGAATTCGCGGTCTGGATCCGGGGCCATGGGTACCAAGATACTGAGGCCCTGGGCCTCAGTCTGCAAATTAGGGACGGTCAGCTCCATGTCTCGTGCAGCGGTGGCCATACGGTGCAGGCCCTGCCGGATGGCATGGTCTACTACCGTGTGCGGGTGGCCGGCAGCAGCAGCCCGCGCGCCCTGCAGCAGATGCTGGTGATGCGCTGTCCTGGCGATCCGGTCCGGCACCTGGTGGTGACCGGGGAGAGCAGCGTGACCATCCGCAAAGACCTCGTGCCCCGGTGGCAGAAGCTGATGAGCGCGCTGCCGGCGGTTCCGACCAGGGGCGGTGATGAGCATGCCCCGGAGAAACCGTAATGCCCGCCGGCGGTCCCGGCCGCCCCGCTACAGCCGGACGGCCGAACTGGAAGCCGAGATGAGGCTTGAGGCGTTAGCCCGGAGCATGGGGAATGTGGACATGCAGAATCCTGCTGCGGATCCTCGTCGGGACAACTGGATTGGACTGGCCGCCGGGATCCTGAACCAGGTCATCATGGACCTGGCTGGAGACCGGACGGGTCTGGCCAAACCGGGGTCATGTTCCCACACCGTGGCGAGCGCCAGGCAGTTTCTGCAATCCCACTTGTTCGGGCTGATCGCTGACATGCTCGGCCTTGCGGCGGAGGAGGCCCGGAATCAAGTGCTGCAGCGGGCAGCAGAACTCAAGCCCGAGCTGCGGGTCAAGCGGGAACGGGCATCAAAGTTGGCACTGAACCGGCGGTTAAAGCGATGAGGTGGAGGAACCCATATGAATCTCCTGTTCTGCACCGACCTCCATGCCCGCGGGGATAATCCCCGGGCCCGCCTGGACAGCTACCAGGAGTCCATGTGGCGCAAGGTTACGGAGATCTTTGACCTGGCGGCCCGGCATCGCTGCAAGGCCATCCTCTTCGGGGGCGACCTCACCCACTTGCCCGATGTCTCCAAGTCGGTGGAACGGGACCTCATCAGCCTCCTGCGCCAGTCCCCCTGCCCGATTCTTGGCATCTCCGGCAACAGCCATGATGTCTGGGGGGGCAGTCCCGATACCTTGCGCCGCACTGCCCTGGGGGTGGTGGAGGCGGCCGGGTGCATTCAGCTTCTGTGGCCGGGTGAGCCTGTCGTCCTGGAAACGGGTGGCGTTACGGTTCAGGTGACCGGGCAACCTTTTCACCCGGATCTGGACCGTAGGGATCCCCGGCTGGACTACTGCGTCTATCCGCCGGGGTCGCCCGACGCGCCGGCAGACCACCTGCACTTCCGTGCGCCCACAGCCCGCTGGGCTGTCCACCTGGTCCACGGCATGTTGCGCACAAAGGCGCTGTACAACGCTCCGGTGACCCTGGTGCACGACATCCTGCCCCACACGGCCGCGGACGTTACCCTCACCGGCCATGACCACGGTGGATTCGCCCCGATCTGGCACGACGGCCGGGTCGCCTGCAACCCTGGCGCCATCATGCGCGGCTCAGCTGATGAGGAACACATCGGGCGGACGGTGCAGGTGGTCCTGCTGTCGTTCGGAACCAACGACTTCACCCTGGACCTGGTGCCGCTGCACTCGGCGGCGCCAGGAGCGGAGGTCCTCAGCCGCGCCCACATCGAGGCTGAGAAGGCAAAGGCAGTGGCCAGGGAGGCATTCCTGCAGGGCGTGCAGAGCGGTGGCGATTTCAAGGTTCTTGACCTGGCCGGCGTCATCGACAGGGTGGCCAGGAACAAGGGCACCCCGGACAACATCCGGGCCCTTGCCCTCGAATACCTGACCCGGGCCCGGGAGCAGCTCGCAGGCAGCGGCGGCGATGACGAGGAGGCGGCATGACCATGCGCTACATCACCGAGGTCCGCATCCAGAACTTCCAGAGTCACGCCAACACCGTCCTGCGCCTGCACCCGGGCCTGAACGCGATTACCGGCCCCTCCGACAACGGCAAGTCGGCCATCCTCAGAGCGGTCCGATGGGCTGCATGGAACCAGGCACCAGACGGGGACTGGGTCCGCCAGGGCGCCAACAATTCCGCAGTAACCTTGGTCATCAGCGACGGGACCCGCATCACCCGGGAGCGCCGGGGGAAGCGCAACATCTACACCATGGAGCGCCCGGACGAGGAACCTCTGGAACTGGCCGATTTTGGCCACCAGGTGCCCCTGGAGGTGCTGGAAGCCCACGGTATGCTGCCCATCGCTTTCGACCCCAACCGCCCGTCCCTCCTGAACCTGGCCACCCAGCTGGAGGCCCCGTTTTTCATCACCGACCCGGCGCCACAGCGGGCTCGCATGCTCAGCCGCCTTGCCGGTGTCCACGTTGCTGACCATGGCATCAAGCTCGCCAACGCTGACCTGCAGGCTATCGCCCGTGATGCGAAAGTGCATGAGGAAGAGCTGGCGAGGCTCAGCCAGCAGCTGGAGCGTTACGCTGGCCTCGACGAGGAGGAGGAGCGCCTGGCCAGAGCGGAGGCGGCGCTGGCCGCCGTGGGGCCGTTGGTGAGCCAGCTGGAGAAGCTGGCTGCACTGCGGAAGTCCTGGCAGCGCCTGGCCGCGGAGGTGGACCTGGTTCAGCGGGCACTGCAGCAGTTGCTAGGGGTCGACGCCGCGGCGAACCGGGTCACGGCAGCAGAGCAGGCCCACGAGCGCCAGCAGCACCTGTGGGAGCTGGCGGATGAGCTCCCCGTGACGCTGCACGCTATTGCGATGTTAGAACACACACTCGAATGGGCTGCTCGGGTCCTCCCGGCTGGGCCCATGATTGACCAGGCGCAGGAAACCGGACAACACCTGGACACACTCCGAAAACTGCAAGCCACCCGGGATCAGATCCGTACTGACTGGGCAGAGACCCGGGCCATCCTCAAGCGCACGGCAGGTGCTGCTGACGCCGCAGGGCGGATCGCCAATGCCCAACAGGCGGGAGCGATGGTGCAGCAACTGCGCCCGCTCAGGGAGTCATGGCGCCGGCTCGATTCGGCCGTCAGCGAAACGGAACAGATCATCCGGCGCTGTCTCCGGCGGGAACAGGCCGCCGGCATCGTTGAGGCCGCTGCCCACCACCATGAGCTGGCGTCCAGCTTGCGTGGCCTTGCTATCGCACATGCCGACGCCACAGCCCGCATCAGCAAAGGGCAGGAGTACATCGAGAACAAGGACCGTGAACTTGACGGCGCCGCCGCCGACTATGCCCGGGCCCTCCGGGAAACCGCCCGCTGTCCCACGTGCCTGCAGTCGATCGATGCCGCCGCGGCAGACGAGATCGCTGCCGGATTGGCCCACACCCATCAGTAGAGGAGGTAATCCCCGTGTCAGTCGACCCTGTCGTCCAGCGCCTGCAGACTCTCAAGCAAAAGGTTGAGACGGCCAAGACCGAGCGCGCCCGGGCGGAGGCCCGGATGGAGGAGCTGCAAAAGCAGCGGGACCAGATTCTGGCACAGATGAGCGAAGCCGGCGTCACCCCCGAAACCATCGACCAGGAAATCCAGCGCCTCGAGGATGAGCGTGACCGACTGCTGGATGAGGCGGAGCAGTTGCTGGCGGGTGGCCAGAATGCCTGAGCTGGCTGAACTGCACCAGCGAGCCAGCGCGGCGCGCTCCCACCTGGAACGCCGGAAGGGTGAGCGGGATGCCCTGCTCGCCCGCCGGCAGGAAGTCGAACAGCAGTTGGCCAGCGCCCGGATGCGAAGCGAGCACATCGGGTTGGCGGCCATCCTGCTGAGGGAAGCCGGTGACTTTGCCCGGGAGCAAGTGCGCCAGCGGGTGCAAGACCTGGTTACCAGCAGCCTCCAGGCAGTGTTTGGTCCCGGCTATGAGTTTCACCTTGAGGCCGGCAAAATCGGCAACCGGGCGGCCGTGTGGTGCCGGATTCGGTCCCCATACGGCGGTGAAGGCGTCATCGAAACCGAGGGCATTGACAGTCGTGGCGGGGGCATCGCGGATATTCAGGCCATCGCCTTACGCTGGGCGATGCTGGAGACCGCCCGGCCGGCGATTGAAGGCCCGCTCCTGCTGGACGAGCCCTGCAAGCATGTCAGCGCAGATAACCTGGCCGCCGCTGGCGCTTTTCTGCAGCAAGCCTGCCGGCAATTCGGCCGCCAGGTAATCATGGTGACCCACCTTGAGCACCTGGCGGAATTGGCGGATCAGGTGGTTCGGGTGGAGCTACGGGACGGGGCAAGTCACATAACGTAGGCCGCCGGGAGTACAGGAGGTTTGAGTGGTGGACGATCAGGTTAAACAGCAAGCGGCCGCCGGCTTTGCTGCTGGCAAGACTGACGCCGAGCTCGCTCAGGAACTGGGCAAGGCCCGGAGCACCATCTGGCGATGGCGCCAACAGTGGCAGCACTCCCAACTTCAGACTGGCCAGCCCCGGGGTGAACAGGCCAACGGTCAGCCGGTCGCTACCAGTGAGGCAACTACCTCGCTCTCCGAACCGTGCAGTGGTCAGCCGAGATGATTATCGCCTACTTCACCGAGCAAATGGCTCATCTGATGCAGCGGCAAAGCGAGACCCTGGACGTGTTCCGGAAAATCGGCTGGGAGCAGTACATGCGGGAAGCGGAGCGCAGGAAGACGACTGAGTTAGCCCTGGAGTTGATGCTGCACAAGGACGAGGTGCTGCGGGTTTTCAACGGGCGGTCTCGGATCTCCCTAAGCCAGTTTCAGGTAGCGCTGTACAGGCGGTTGCACTCCGTTTACCTTGACACGCTGCGTGAGGCAATACCGCTGACGGATTACCTGGTGCTAGAGGCAGCTGGCAACGGATTCCGGGTCTGGCGGGCGACCGATTATGCGGCTGCTCGAGGCAGCGGCGTGGGTCAGATAGCGTGACCCGGCCGTGGCCTACGGAGAAGCACCGGCCGAAACGTCGCATCGCGGCGCCCGGTGAACTGTTCCGCCTCGTTGTCGACCGGGACCCCGGCGCCAGTAAGGGCCCCATCAGCCGCCGCACCGGCAAGCCCAAGCGTATCCTCTCGCTGTCGGTCAACGACTGGGATCACGTCCACTGGCGAGTACGGGAGAAGCTGCGCAAGGAGATCGACCAGTTTGTCTGGGCCGCTATCGCGCAGCAGCGGCCGCCGGCGTTCACGGAGGGCCGCCCGTACGTGCTCATCGCCTATTATTTCCGGCGCCGCGCCCGCCGAGACTGGGGCAATTGGACCGGCAAGCACCTGGTAGATGCGCTGGTGACCCACGGCGTGCTCACCGACGACAGCGACACGGCAATCGACCTGGACAGGCCCCTGCTGCTGGTCGATCCGCAGCGGCCCCGGGTGGAGTTCTGGATCGCCGACACGACAGTGCCGCTGGCAATGGAGGATGCAGCTAGGCTCAACGCCCTCAAGCGAGCGGCGCAGGCCGGACTGCCGAGAATGCATCAGCCAAAGCGGCAGTCACCCACGACACGGTTGCCCGAGTAAGGAGCGGTGCAAATGAGATCAACCGATCCCCCGGCGTTGCGGTACCACTACCGGCCCGAGCGTCTGGTTGCCGGTGTCTGGGAGGCCGTGGATGAGGAGCGGTTCGTGCTGCAGGGCCCCTTGTCCGCCGGCCAAGCCATCGAGGTTCTGCAGCAGATCGCTAGTCGGCATGGTGGCGTCACGATCCCGTGGCGGCTGGTGGAGGATGTTGTGCATACCGCGGTTCGGGCGGAGTTGGGAGAAATACCTCCAGCCCGCGCGCCAACAACTTCGCCCCGCACCACAGCGCCTGCCACGGGGAGTGCAGCCGTTCCCGACAAGGTATGAACATCACCATGACCCGCTTTAAGACCAACCTGCAGTCCATCTAGGAAGGAGATTCCCTCCATGACCGAACTGACCCTCACCTTCACACGTGAGAAGGATACCAAGAACACCGTCCGGTACCGCGAGGTGGTGCCGGACGGTGATCCCGGGGTCGTCGGCAGCATCTACGTGCAGAAGTTTGCCCTGAAGGAACTGGGACAGCCGGAGCAGCTGACGGTAGTTATTCGGGCGGGGAGTGGTGAGCATCATGGCTGACGGCCAGTGGCCAAAGAACTGGGCGAACTACCATGACGCGTTCAACCCTGGCAAGTTCCTGGCCCAGTGTCTGCGGTGCAAGATCACCTACTCCGGGCTCGACAACCCGAAGACCGATGCTGATCCATGCCCCTCTTGCACAAGGGATCTGTCTCCTTCAGGAGCCGTGCTCGACGTATTGCATCGGCACAAGGTCGTGTCCTTGCTGGAGGCCGTCGCCGAACTGGAAGATGAGGGATTCATCGTGCTCAAGGACGACGAGGTCCATGGTGATGGTAAAGGCTGGGACGTTCGCCAGATTGCGCGGGAATTGAAGGAAGGCCTAGCACTACTCCGTTAACAACGCACAGAACGATGGTAACGTTTGGGCAGTTGGCGTCCACATGTCATGCAAACGCCGGTCCAGGTGGCCAACAGACGCTGGATCATGCGGCGAACCTGAGGCAGTGTCAACGCGACAGAGTGTTCGCGCGGATCAGGCGCCCCTTTTTTGCCACAGAAGACGTTGCTGGAGCAGGAATCCAAAGGCGACAGTAGTCAGGGTGACATGACGGTGCCACCCGATCCACTTACGGCCCTCGAAGTGGTCCAGCCCCAACTCTTCTTTGAGTTGCTGGTAGTCCTGCTCGATATGCCAGCGCATTTTGGCCAGGCGTACGAGTTCCTTCAGCGGCATGTCAGCCGGGAGATTGGATAGCCAATAGTCGGTTGGTTTCTCCTCCGACTCCGGCCATTCGATGACCAACCACTCTTCTGGCCGCGGTGGCTTGCCCTCATGGTAGCCCTTTGCGACATGGATCCGGATGGCGGCAAACCGTGACCGCAAGGGACCCTTGCTACCCTGATCCCAGGTCACGTCCTGCCACGTTTCGACCGGCAGACGTTGGGCGACCTCCAGAACCGATTCGGGACGATGGTTGCCGTACTCGTAGCGGATTTTGGTCCGGCGGCGACGTGTCTCCAGAGGCGACTTGGCCGGCACTTCTCCCACCCAAATACTCAGGTCAGATCGGATACCCACCACATACTTGAGCCGGCGTTGTACCAGTCCATCCCGGTACTCCGTAACCGATCCGTAAGCGGCGTCTGCCACGACAATCTGCGGCTGCAGTTGCCAAGATAGCACCCGGTCGGTCATCTCCAGCGCCAGTTGCCACTTAGCCCGGTAAACCATATGGTCCGCAGGGATTCGAGCTTTCTGACAACGTTCCGGGTCGTTGGCCCATTCTTTGGGCAGGTATAACTCCCAGTCCAGTGGTAAGCTGCCGGACCGTGTAGACAAGTGCATGCTGACACCAATCTGACAGTTGCCGACCTTGCCCAGGGTACCGGAGTACTGCCGTGCCACACCAACCGAGTGCTCCCCTTTCTTGGGGAAACCGGTGTCATCGTGGACCCAGACACCTTCGGCCGGCAACCAGGATTCGGCCTGTTGAGCCAGGCGGCGACGGACATCACGAAAATCCCAGGTGCTATCGGTCAAGAACTGCTGCATCGCTTGCTCGTTGCCGTCTGGTAGCCGCTCTGCTATCGCACCAGCTGACTTGCGTTCCCCGTCGAGCAGGAACCCGCGAACGAACATAGACCCCCAGTGCCGTTGCTGGCTACGATTTAGAGCGGGAAACAGGATTTGAGCAACGTACTCTTCCAGGCGTTCACGTATCGCTTGCAACTCCGTATAGTTCATAACAATTCGTTCGCGACAAATCCTGGCAATCCTGCTGCAGAACCAAAGAAATTCCTAACTCCTCACGGAGTAGTACTAGGGGAAGGGGATGCCACCGGTGCGGCGAAGGGCGTGCCACCTCCACCACCGCAGGGGATGGTGACGGTGAGCGAACAGGCCTTGCGGGACGCCGCCTACAGCCTGGCCCGCAGGCTGACCATGAAGGCGATTCGGGGCAGAAGCGTGACCATCAACGTGGATGTGGTGGACCGGGCGGTCAACTCCTTTGTGGAGTCCCTGAAGCCCAAGGCAACAGCGGAGGGGAATGCGTAGCATCATGGCTGACAATCTCACCATCACCGGCCTGGTTGATACCGCCTACAACACCGCCGAGGCCAACGGCTGGCACGAGGAGCCCCACCCTACCGTGGTTCCCCAGGCCCCCAAGACCCAGATCGCCGCGTTGGCGCCGTTCGTGCTGGCCGTGGCCCAGATGGTAGAGGCGATTCGCAAGCCCCGTGGATACCTCCCGGCCAGGGGTCACGAGTTCACCGATGCCTTCCAGAAAATCGAGGACCACATGCACAATCTGCAGTGCCTGGGGCTCGAGCACATGGCCATGATCGAGGCTAGCGGCGAAGCCGGGAACACGCCGATGCTGGGCAGCAAGACCCAGGTCAAGGCCCACCTGATGCTCATGGTCACCGAGCTTGCCGAGGCCATCGAGGCCGTCGAAAAGGGTGACGCGGCCAACTTCCGGGAGGAGCTCGCCGACCTGATGATTCGGGTTGGAGATACGGTGGGCTGGCTGAACCAGGTAGGCTGGACCAACCCTGTGCCGGTTACCCCCCATCGACCTGGAGGCGGAGATCCTCCGCAAAAACGAGCGCAACCGGGCCCGCGGTTACCGGCACGGCGGCAAGCGAGCATAGAACCCGTCCGCCAGGCAGGAGGCCCTCCATGACCCCCTCCATCATCGAGCAGATCAAGGCACGCATCCCGGTTACCGAAGTCGCAGCGCAGGCCGGCGTCCAGCTCCGCCAGGAAGGAGCGGAGTGGGCCGGCCTGTGCCCCTTCCACAGTGACAGCGACCCCAGCTTCAAGGTCTACCCGGCCGATGACGGCACCCAGCGATTCCACTGCTTCGGCTGCGACGCCACCGGCGACGTCATCGACTTCTGGGCCCGGTACCGGGGCGTGAGCAATCAGGTGGCGCTGCAGGAACTGGCGGAGCGCGCCGGGCTGGCCACAGAGGAACGCGCTCGCCGGCCCCGCCCCACCGGGCAAAAACCACCTGAAAATGGACAGTCAACAAGGCATATACCAGCCGACAATGCCAGTGCGCCCTCCGCCCCGCCGGTGGCGGCCGGCGCCGTCTCTCCGCTGGAAGGCATGGTCCGGCGCGCCGAGGATGCCCTGCAGCGGCACCCCGAGGTGCAGAACTTCCTGCACGACAAGCGCCGGCTTTCCCCCGACATCATCCGCCGGGCCCGCCTGGGCTACGAGCCCAACCAGGCCCGCGTGGTCATCCCGGTACCCGGGCCGGACGGCCGCATCGAGCGGGTCCGGCTTTATGACTGGCAGAAGAAGAGCCCGGGCCGGAAGATCATCTGGGGCCCGGGCAACGGCAAGCCCGGCCTGTACCCGTCCTGGGCCCTGCAGGAGGGCACCCTGCTGCTGGTGGAGGGGGAGCTCGACGCCCTCTGCGCCTGGTCGCTGGGCGTGCCGGCCATCACCGGCACGGCCGGCGCCAAGCGGTTCCCGAAGGACCGGGCCCAGACCCTGGCCGGTAAGCGGGTGATCATCTGCTACGACGTCGACCAGCAGGGCCAGGACGGTGCCCTGCGGGCGGCCCGTGCGCTCTCTGCCACGGCCGCCCGGGTGCAGATCCTCAAGCTGCCCCTGGAGCACCGGGAGAAGGGTGATCCCAAGGACATTACGGACTGGGTGTTGGCCGGCGGCACCCGGGAGCAGCTGGACTGGCTGATCGCCGGCGCCCCGGCCTACAACCCCCAGGCGGACCATGACGTGGACGCCGGCGACGGCCGCGACGGCCTGCCGGTACTCGAGCAGCTGCTGGACGCGCCGGTCGATGAGGATGCTGTGGTGCCGGCAGGCTGGCGGCTGCGGCCGGACGGCCTCTATGAGATCAAGCCCAAGGGCGACGAGCTGAAGCTGGTGCGCGCCCTGCCCATCCCCCTGGTGGTGAGCGCGCGGGTCCGCAACCTTGAAACCGGCGCCGAGCAGGTGGAGGTGGCCTTCTGCCGGGATGGCCGGTGGCGCTACCTGGTGGCGGACCGGGACCAGGTCGCTGACAAGAACCGGATCGTGCGGCTTGCCGGCCGGGGCCTGCTGGTGACCAGCAACAACGCCCGCGCCGTGGTGCAGTACCTGGCCGACTATGAGGCCGCCAACCTGGAGGAGATCGCCGAGCGGGTGGTAGTGAGCTCCTGCGGGCTCAAGCGGGTCGGCGGTGAGCCGGTTTTCATCGCCGGGCCTCGCACCATCTCCGCCGCCGGCGTGGCCACAGCCGATGACGACGAGGATGGCGAGGAGGAGGAACCCGAGCGCTCGGCTGCGCCGGTGCGCTTTCTGGCCGAGAGCGACGGTGACTGGCAGATCGTCAGCGCCCTCACCCCGGCCGGCAGTGCCGAGGAGTGGCTTGCTGCGGTGCGCCAGGCCCAGGAATTCCCCCGGGTGATGCTGTGCCTCTACGCAGCCCTGGTGCCGCCCCTGCAGCCGGTGCTGGACGTACCGAACTTCATCGTCGACCTTTGTGATGACACCAGCGTGGGCAAGACCACCACGCTCGAGGTGGCGGCCAGCGTCTGGGGCCGGCCCCAAGGGGACGCCGGCGGCCTCGTGAAGGCCTGGAACCAGACAAAGGTCTTCGCCGAGCGCTATGCGAGCCTGATGAACCACCTGCCGATCTTCCTCGACGACAGCCAGACCGCCGACCACCGGACCGTCGCCGCCACCCTGTACCTGGTGGCCAACGGCGTGGGCCGCGGCCGCGGCGCCCAGAAGGGCGGCGTACAGCGCACCGGCCACTGGCGCACGGTGTGCCTGAGCACTGGCGAGGCGCCGCTGACGGCCGCCACGGAGTTCGGCGGCGCACGGGCCCGCACCATCACCCTGTGGGGCTCGCCCTTCGGCCGGCAGCCCCGGGGTGAGACCGTTCGGGAGCTCAAGGCCGCCGTGGCCGCCAACCACGGCCATGCCGGCCCGCAGTTCCTGCAGGAGCTGCTGCGCATCCGGGACCAGTGGGACAAGCTCCGGGACCTGTACCGCCTGCGCACCCGCCAGCTCGCCGAGCAACACCCCGGCAACGTCGCTGACCGCATGGCCCGTTACCTGGCCGCCCTGTGGGTTGCCGGCGACCTGGTGCACCAGCTGCTGGGGCTACCCGGCGATGCCGCCGAGGCGGTGCTGCCGGTGACCAGCGAGGTGGCCCGGGGCCTGGACGATTCCGACTATGCGACCCGGGCGCTGGAAGCGGTACGCTCGTGGGCCCACGCCGCGATGGAGCTGTTCTGGGAGAAAGGCGACTTCACCCGGCCGGCCCACGAGTACCTCGGTGTCTGGCGGGATGCGGACTACCAGAACGAGCGGTTTGTGGCCTTCTTCCCGCACAAGTTGAAGAAGTTCCTGACGGATCAGGGATTCAACTATGACGCGGTGCTCAGGCAGTGGAAGGAACGGGGTTGGATTAAGGCACAGTCGGGGATGACCTACCCAATTCGCTACCGCGATGGGAGAATCCGCTGCGTTGTCCTTCGGTGGGAAGCATGGCAACTTGATGAGCATGTAATAGCAAGCGGGTTATAGGTTGAAGTCGTACCACTCGTACCGGAGTCGTACCTGTGAAACGCAGATGGTTGTAAGGATGTACGAGTGGTACGAGTGGTACGAGGTCAGTTTCTCTTTATACCATGACGGTTACTATGGATTTCCTGTTAATGGGATATTCCTATCATATGGAAATCCATAGTAGAAAAAACGCAATGTAAGGGTTAGTTTCGCACAAAGGTCGTACCGCTCGTGCCAGGGGTTTCTAGGCCGCATGGCTCTAGGGTTCCAGTGGTACGACCTGGGTCGTACCAGGGGTCGTACCACAGCCCGTACCACAGGGGAGAAAGTGCCTTGATCCAACGTCCACGCATATGGTCATTCCATGAAATGGAAAATCGTTTGGTTGAGCTGCCTGATCTCAAGCGGGTGCTCGAAGAGCCGGGCGGGTACCAGGGTGGCTCCGGTTTTACCCCCGGATTTGTCCCGTCCGGATCGCCAAGCGGATCCGTGACAGAACGCGAAACAGCCGAGCGGGTTCATACCAGCCGTGTGGTCCGGCTGCTCGAAGGTGCGCTTGGCCGGTTACCCGAAGAACTGCACGAGCTGGTCAGGGTTCGCTATCTCTACCGCCAGGATCCCCGGTGGCCGCAGGAGCAGGAGATCTCCCACGAGCAAGCGGCTGCTGTGCTCGGCCTGGCCAGGCGGACGTATTTTCGCCGGCGGGAGATGGCCCTGGTCATGCTGATTGCCGAGGTCTACTTCCAGGAGTGCGTCGAGCGGCTGTGGAGCGGCGCCGACTGGGCCAGTTGAAGTTGGTCCTTGACGTGAGTGGCACTGTTGACATAGAATTGTGGTAGCGTGGGGGAGAGTTGCCAGCAACAGGCAGCCTCCCTGATTTTGTTGGTCAGGATGTGCAGACAAGCCGCAGGGAAGGGGGTGTGAGCGTGCGTAGCGTGTACAAGCGCAAAAAGACCAGGAACCTACAGGCCCTGGTCGACACCATCAAGGAAGAGGAAGTTCCTGATTATCAGCTATTTATCCAACAAATGGCAAGAAATATTTTGCAGGAACGGACAGATCTCGGGTTGACAGAAGAGCAGGTGCGGCTGGCACTTGTTGCTTCGGACCCCCGCGCTCCCCGTATCGTCACCACTCTCTGCGAATTGGCCGGCGTTAGCCGCATGACCTACTATAACGCCCGCCAGAACCCTGCATGGGTGAAGTTCCAGAACGACTTGGTCAAGCAGATCACCGACCAGCACTTGCCGGACGCTTGGGGCACGCTCATGCAGCTGGTCAAGGCCGGCGAGACAAAGGCCCTGCGTCTCTTCTTCGAGCTGCGTGGTGACCTGGTGCACCGTGTGGAGCAGACCACCCTCACCGAGACCCACGAGCAGCGACTGGCCCGCCAGCGCATGAAGGAACGGCTGCAGCAGGGCAGTTCCCCAGGTGGCCAGCAGGGTCCGACGGATGCATAAAGGCTGGATGGTGCTATGCGCTGCGTGCATTTGAGTGGCTGGTTAACCCGGCCTAGGCGAGCGCATAACGAATGAATAAATCGTGAATCAAGACGCCGAGAAACGTCCAATGCCGGAAAGCAAGTCTACGAGCGGCTTTCCGGTCTTGTTAATATCTCCAGTAACCTAGTCAAATTTTTGTTTGATTAGGTTAAGGCAAGATGATATGCAGGTTGTATGCAGGTAGCCGGGGGTGGCGGTGGTCTGACCCCGGCCCCCCCGGCCAGCCTAACCCCGGGGGTGGGGCCGCCCCCTGGGGCCCCCCAACCCCTCTCTACTCGCACCAACTCCGCGATTCCGGCCCGATTCCCGCCGGACCGCTCCCCAACTTCTCTACACCCCGTTTCACACGTGCAATACCGGTGGTGACTTCCATGGTTCTCCCCAGGTCGGATGCGCAGCTCCCCGAGGATGCGTTTACACCCGAGGAACTGGCGCAGCTGGACCGGGTCTACGCCACTGACCCGGTGGCTTTCGCGGAGGACCTGCTCTGGATCCGGCCCAAGAGCGGCGGCCAGCTCGTCCCGCTCCGGCTGAACCCGGGCCAGCAGAAACTGATGGCGGCCATCCGCCGGCAGCAAGAGGCTGGCAAGCCGGTACGCATCATCGTGCTGAAGGCCCGGCAGATCGGCTTCTCGACGACCATCCAGGGGTTCAACTGTTACTACACGACCCGCACGCACCAGGTCTCGAGCCTGATCATCGCTCACGAGTCGGAGGGCTCCAAAAACCTGTTCCGCATGTTCCTGCGGTACGTGGACAACTTGCGGCCCGAGTTCCGGCCGATGGTCAAGACCCGCAACGAGTCCCTGGGCATCATCGAGTTCGACAACCCGGACCCGAAGGCCAGGCTGCAGCACCCTGGACTGGGCAGCCGGGTGCAGGTGGAGACGGCCGAGGACCCCCAGGCCGGCCGGTCCGGGACCTACCAGTTCGTGCACGCCTCCGAGGTAGCCTTCTGGCCACACCCTGAGACATTCACAGCGCTGTTGCAGGCGGTGCCCAATGAGCCGGGCACCGTTCTGATTCTGGAGTCGACCGCCAACGGCGCGCAGGGCTCCTTCCACGAGATGTGGAAGGCAGCCGAGCGCGGGGAGTCGGACTTCGAGCCGGTCTTCGTCGCCTGGTGGGAGCATGGCGAGTACCGCCTGGCCACCACCCGCGAGGAGGACGAGACCTGGGCCCGGGTGCGCGCACAGGTCGATGCCGGCGGCCGTCCGGATCCGGGCGATGTCGACTTTCTCAAGCTGGACGCCAAGGAGGTCGAGCTGGCCCGGCTGTACCCGGTTGATTACTGCCAGCTGAAATGGCGCCGCTGGGCTGTGACCAACCTCTGCGAGGGCGATCATGACCGGTTCAAGCAGGAGTACCCATCGAGCCCCGACGAGGCCTTCCTGGTGACTGGCCGGCCGTGGTTCCACACGCCCACGGTCATCGCCCTGAAGGAGGAGCTGCGCCGGGAGCCGCCGGCGACCCGGTATCATCTGGACGAGGTCGAGTCCGAACGCCAGCGCCGGCCGGTGCTCCGCCCGGACCCCTTCGGTGAGGTTTGGGTCTGGAAGCTGCCCGAGAAGGGCAAGCGGTACGTGATCGGTGCTGACGTGGTCGAGGGCCAGGAGGACGGCAACTTTGACGCTGCCGAGGTCCTCGAGGTCGAGTCCCTGGAGCATGTCGCCGAACTGCACGGGCGCATGGACCCGGACCTGTACGGACGCAAGCTCCACTGGCTGGGCATCTGGTACAACCGGGCGCTTCTTGGGCCCGAGGCCAACAGCATGGGCGTCGCTACGGTGAACGTCCTGGAGAAGTACACCCGTTACCCCAACCTCTGGGGCGAGGGCTGGCCCCACCGGCAGAAGATCCGGGAGTACGGCTGGAAGACCACGATCAAGACCCGCCCGGTCATCCTCGGCAAGATCAAGCAGGCCGTCCGCGAGAAGGTTTTGCAGCCTCGGTCCCCTGGCCTGCTGGATGAGATGCTGGTTTTCAAGGTGAACGCCAAGGGCAAGCCCGAAGCCCAGCATGGCAAGCAAGATGACCGGGTCCTGGCCATGGCCATCGCACTGGAGCTACGCGAGCACGTCGCCCGGGTGACGGGCCTGATCCATGTGAAGAGCGCTGTCACGCTCGGCGGTACCGGCCGGACGGCGCCGCGGCCCCGTGTCATACCCAAGCACCCGAGGTGGTGATGCTTCGTGCCCGATTTCCCCTTCCCGCCGTTCCTGGCGCCGGAAAAGCCCTGGCCCCCGAAGGTGGGTGACACAGACCACCGGGAACGGCTGGAGCAGATCCGCCAGGACCGGGAGCTGTTCGGTTGCGACCACCACGAGATCTACGCCGAGCACTATAAGCGGTTGCGGCCCGACGCCACGGCCGAGGAGAAGAAGGACCCGAAGACGCTGCTGGAGCTGCTCAGCCGCATCGCCGCCGCCCGGGGCACGCACGAGCAGGAGATTAACCTGCCGCAGGGCCTCAGCCTTCTGTGGGCGGACTTGATGGTCAACGAGCCGCCCAAGGTCCGGGCGGGCTCCGTGGTGGAGGGGGGAGGCGATCCGGGCGAGGATGAGCGTGCAGCGGTCAACCGGCTCACCGAGGAACTCAGCCTGGAGATCCACGAGTGTGTCCTGGAGCAGAGCATCGCCGGCAACGGCGTGTTCGTGGCCGTGCTCGACGGCGAGGCCGGCCGGGCCCGGGTTGAGAGCTACCCCGCGGACCAGTGGATCCCGTGGACGATGGGCAAGCGGGTCATCGCCCACATCCTGTTCAGCATCGAGGAGCTGGAAGATCAGCGCCGGGTGCTGAACGTGGAGATCCACTACCGGGGGCACATCAAGTACCGGCGGTACGAGCTGCAGGGGAATTCGCTGGGCCGGGAGCTGCCGCCCAGCCTGCCCCCGGGCGTTACCACAGCGGACCAGGACCTGCCCGGTGTCACGGAGTTCCTGGTGCAGCCGGCCAGCAACAGCGCCACCTCCAAGACGGTGCTGGGCATCGGCGATTACCGGGCCATCGATACCCTGATCCCGCAGTTCAACGTGCAGGCCAGCCAGTGGGGCATGATCTTCGACAAGCACGCGGCGCCGACGATGTACGGGCCCACCTCGGTGATGGAATGGGACGAGGACAAGGAGACCTGGGTCTACAAGACGGCGCCGGACGGCAAGTACATCCCGGTTGAGGGCGGGGAGGAGCCGCCGGGGTACCTGGTCTGGGACCCGCAGATGCAGGCCAACTTCCAGGCCTGGGACAAGCTGATGGAGATCTTCTACACGGTCACCGGCACGACGCCGGCGGCCTTTTCTAACTACAAGGAGGGCGGCGCCGCCAGCGGTACCGCCCTCCGGCTGCGGATGGCCCGGCCCCTGGCGGTGGCCGGCCGCAAGCGTGAACGCCTCGAGCCGGCCCTGCGCCGGGCGCTGCTGGCCGCCCAGCAACTCGAAGTCAACCTGGCCGGCGCCCGGTACCGCCCGACCACGGTGGTGATCGACTGGGCCGACGGCCTGCCGCAGGACCCCAAGGAGGCGGCCGAAACCGAGGCCCGGCGGAAGGAAGCCGGCCTGACCAGCACCATCCGGGCGCTGCAGCGACTGGATGGTCTCAGCGAGGCCGAGGCCGAGGAAGAGTCGGACCGCATCGCCGCCGAGCAGGCCGAGGCCGCCGGCGGTCTTTTCATGCCCGGCGCCGGCAGCGGTCAGAACGGGCCCGGAGGTGACGGGTAGTGAGGTGATCATCGGTGGCCGAGCCCCACCCGACGGACCGCCTGGTCCGTGAACTCGTCCGCCTGTACGGCGACGCACACCAGCGCACGCTGGAGCGCCTGGCCGCCGCGCTCCGCCAGGGGCGCAGCCCGGTCTTTTACCGGGCCTGGCTCCGGGAGCTCCAGCAGATCCTGGCCGAATTGCGTACAGGGACGCATCGCTGGGCCCTGGGTGAGGCCGGGCAACCGGGGGCAGTGGACGCGGCCTGGCGGGCAGGCGCAGAATCGTCCGTGGCGAGCTTCGCCGCGGCGGGGCGTCAGCTGGACACCGCCACTTTCGCCGTGGTGAACCGGGACGCCGTCACCGTTACTGCCCGGAATCTGACTGAAGGCCTGGATGCCGCCCTGCAGGTTACCGGCACCCGGGTGCAGGGCTGGCTGGGCGCAGCGCAACTGCTGGCCACCGCCGGTACCGGTGGAAGAGTTCCCCTCATCGGCCGGCGGGTGCAGGATGAGTTGCGCCGTGCCGGCCTCGAGGCCACGGCCCGGAAGCTGACCGAGGGTCTGACGGTGCGGGACATGCGCCGGGTCCTGCTCGATGACCTGGTGCAGCGGGGCATCACCGTGGTGCAGGACCAGGCCGGCCGCAACTGGTCCCTGCCGGCCTACTCCGAGATGGTTGCCAGGACCACTACCCGGGAGGCCTATACCCAGGGCACCATCCAGGTGGTGGAGCGGGCCGGACATGACCTGGTACGGGCCAGCACCCACTGGCCGACATGCCCCATGTGCGCCCCTCGGCAAGGGCGGGTCTACAGCCTGTCCGGCCGGACGCCCGGCTGGCCGGCGCTGGCCGCGGTGGGACCGACGCCATGGCATCCCAATTGCGGCCACAGCCTGGCGCCGTTCGTGCCTGACCTGACCGATTCGGCCGATCTGGAGCGCCTCCAGGAACTGTCCAACCGTCCTTTCGATGACGACCCCCGCAGCCGGGACGAGGTGGACGCCTACAACCGCAGCCAGCGCATCAATGCCCTGCGACGGGAGCGCCGGCGGCTTTTGGCCCAGCGCGAGGCAGACGTTGTACCCCTAGACGCACACATGCGCCGGTGGGCTGAGGAGCTGCAGCGTTCCGACGTGGACCCGGCCCGGCGCCGGCAGCTGCAGGAGAAGCTCAGCGAGCGGGCGGAGCAGTGGGAGACGGGCCGCCGGCAGCGCCTGCGCCAGGTCAACGCCGAGCTGCGGCAGTTGGTGGGCGAGCAGCGGCGGGCAATTCAGCGTGTGCACCGGCAGCTTGGCGGGGTGGTCCCGGTTACAGGTGGCGCCGGCCCCGTGACCCCAAGCAGCCACCCTGTTGACGTCAGGCTACGGGAAGTCGTTACGTCACGCCGTCGGCTGACCCCCGGCGAACTGGCCGGGGTGCGGGCCCACGTTGCGCGTGCCGGGTTTTCGGAGCGGCTGGTTGCTGCCGGCAGGCGCCTGACTGGTGTACAATATGAGGGACGCCAGTTGGATGCCCGGGAACGGATTCCGTCTGATGTACAGCATTGGCTGCTGCGGGTAGTTGCTGATCAACAGTGGCCTCCGAACACCTCACGGCAGGAGTTCCTGCGGTCCCTGCGGGTGATGCTGCGGCAGCGCCCGGTTGCCGCCTTCACCTACCGATACCGGGGCGAGGATATCCTCCTGTTGATTGTCCGGACCCTCCAACGCTACCGCGGCCCGCAGGCGCGGGATCTTCTGGGTGTCATCTACTCGGCGACCTACGGGCGTGTCAAGACGGCCTACCAGGACCACACCATCGAGGAGTTCCTGCCCAGGGGAGGCGCGACCGATGTCCAGCGACACATCTGACCGGCTTCAGCACGACCTGGAACTGGCGCTGGTGGTCTGGCGCGGGGTGCCGGACATGCTGGCCTCCTGGGAAGACCCGGACCAGTGGGACCGGGAGAGCAAGATGAACGAGCTGTTGGAGTGGCCCATGACGGACAGCCGGGTGGAACGGCTGCGCAAGGCCAGGTCTGAGGGCCGCCTGGCCCCCGAGCAGCAGCGCCTGATGGACGAGTTAGAGGCTCTGATTGCCCGGTGGGGTCCTCAGTGGCACGCGATTGTCTACTCGACCCAACCGCTTTAAGGCTCAACGCCTGGATATGACTGACCGCTCCCCACGGGGCGGTCTTTTTCATGGCCATTTTCGGGAGGTGTAGCCGGTGCCTGTCAATCCCCCGACCTATCAGGGTCAGCCGGTGCCCGGGTGGAACTACAACGAAGGCCGGAAGGAGGTTTTCCTGCTTGGTCCCGATGGCAACCCCATCAGCAGCACCAATCCCTTGCCCGGCAATATCACCAAGTGGGCGGGAACAGCCCTCACGGCCCGTGACATCTCACAGGATCTGGCCAAACTCGACCTGGCCCTGAGCGCCCTGCGGGATGCCATCACGGGTAGCGGCGCCGGCGCCAAGACCCTTGCTGATGTTCACGCCGCGGTGGATGGCCTGGAAGGATTTACTGACCAAATTGAGACACTGCTGACGGATCTGAAGGGTCTCGTCGACGGTCTCGAGGGCATGGTGGACGGTCTGGAGGCGGCCGCCGGTGCGCCGGGAGACGCGGTCGCAGGGGCGGACCTGGCCCAGGCCTGGAATCAAATCCAGCTCCTGAAGGCGGTTGTCGAAAAGCTCCGCGGAACGCTGACCGTTTCCGTCTCGGGCACTGCCGCCACCTCCGACGCAACCGCTCATGCCAAGCTGGACACGATCGCCGGACACGTGGACCTGGTCGAGACCAAGCTCGACACGCTCATCGCCCAGACCGACACACTGGAGTCATTGTTAGGCGGGTCTGGCAGCCTAAAAGCGGCTGACTCCCGCAAGACGTGGGCCGGCCAGAACACGACCAACGACTACGCCGATTTAGGCAGTGCCTGGAGCAAGGGTGGATACAGGACTTCCACCGTCATCCCGAAGAACACCGGGGCCAATGGTGCTCACGTCAAGGTCCTGGGTTCGGTGGATGGAGGCACAAACTTCGACGTCGAGATCCAGGCCGAAACAACGATTGCCGCCGGCGACCAGCTGGTGGTCAAGTTCAGCGACTACTACACCGACGTCAAGGTCCAGATTAAGGCGGCGGTGGCGGACAGCCAGACAACCGTGGAGGGCAGGGCAGCCGCAGTGGCGGCGTAGGGAACCCGGTATGTCCGGCCGTTCCTCCGAGGGGCGGCCTTTCCTCTGCCCTTTCGCCGGCGGGGCTGGAACATGCCGGCGTTTCCCCGCGGCGCACCCCGGGGGTAACGGGGGTGACGTTCGCCCAACTCCGGGCGCATACAGGAGGCACCATCCGATGTTCACACGTGTGATGAACTGGCGGCAATGGGTTTTGTTCAACACCGGAGGTGGTTCTGGCGGTGGCGATGGGGGTGGCACCGGGGGGGCCGGAGCCGGTTCTGGCGGCGGCGATGGCGGCGGAACTGGTGGTCCTGTCGGCGGTACCGGTGGCGGAAACACCGGCGGTGGCACCCAGACGTTTACCAAGGAGCAGGTTGATGCCGCTGCGGCGGCAGCCAGGCGGGAGGCTGAAGAGGCCGCCCGGAAGGCACAGCAGCAACTGGACGAGCAGGCGAAGGCACTGGGGTACGAGTCGCACGCCGACATGCTCAAGAAGCTGAACGAGCAGAAACAGGCCCAGATGGGCGACCTGGAGCGGGAGAAGGCGGCCCGCAGCGAGGCAGAGCAGAAGGCACAGGCTGCCAATGCCCGAGTCATCGCCTCGGAGGTGCGGCTGGCGGCCACGGCCGCCGGATTCATCGACATCGATCTGGCCCAGGCGGCCCTCACGGCACACGGCTATGAGCTGAAGCTGGATGAGGCCACCGGCAAGGTGACAGCCGCCAGGGACGGGAAGGCCGCCGAACTCAAGGATGCTTTCGAGGATCTGAAGAAGGCCAAGGGCCACCTGTTCGGCCAGAAGGGCGGGGCGACCGGGGCCGGCGGAACCGCGCCGCCGGGTGGCGGAACCGGGGCCGAGACCCCGGAGCAGATTGCCCAGCGGCTTGCCAAGGAACGAGCGGAGCGCCACAGGCCCCAGAAGAGTGCCTGGGGCTAATTGAAGGGAGGTTTTCCACTTGCAGCTGAACCCTGTCAAGGGCACGGCGCCGGCGGCGGATGTGGAATTTCTGTTGTCGGCCCACCGTACCACCAAGACCGTGACCATCGACGAAACCTTTGTCCGGTCCGGCCAGTACGAGACCAACCGCAAGATCGTCAAGGCCGGGACCATCCTGGGCAAGGTGACGGCCACCGGCCTGTACGCGCCGGTCAAGAAGACCCTGCTGAATGGCGCCCACAGCGCAGGTGACACCACCATCGCTGTCGATGACGCCAGCTTCTTCCAGTCCGGCGACACGATCACCGTTGGCAACGAGACCGGGCTTACCGTCTCCAGCGTGGATTACGACAACAACATCATCACCCTGTCGGCTGGTCTGGCCGGCAACCAGGCCGACGACGCCGAGGTCAAGGCCGAGAATGGCCTGGAGACCGCCGACTGCATCCTCTACAACACCGTGGATCTGACGACCGCAGAGCTGACCTTCGCTGACGCGGCAGCCACTGCGGTCACCCACGCCGTGGTCAAGGAAGCCCGGGTCAAGGGCGCCAACACCAAGACCAAGGCTGACCTGACCCGGATCGAGTTCCGTTAACCCATCCCTCCCGAGGAGGTGTAACCGCAGATGAACGAGCGCGTGCTTGAGGATCTTAACCCCCGGACCGTCCTGTTCTACGCGCGGGACCTGGGCACCCTGGGCGAGCAGCTCGACCGGGCCTGGCAGGTGGCCACCGAGCTGTTCCCTGTCCAGTTGGTGGACGGCCTGACCTACGAGTACTGGATCGGCGAGCAGAAGCGGACCATCATGGCCACGCTGTCTGCTTACGACACCGAGGCCAGCATCGCCAGCCGGCAGGCTCCCGGGCCCCGGTACACCGGCGACATGCCCAAGATCTCCCGCAAGATCCGGCTCGGCGAGAAGGAGCGGATCCTCCAGGAGCGCATCCGCGCCAACGCCGCCCTGCCCACCGAGGTGCGGGAGTTCGTTGACCGCCAGTACGATGACATCACCCTGATGCGCAACGCCGTTCTGGCCCGGATCGTGAAGTTCATCATGGATGCCGTGACCACGATGGGTTCCATTTCCATCAGCGAGAACGGCGTCATCCTTACGGTCAATTTCAACATCCCGGCCGCCAACCGGGAGACCCTAGCCACGCCCTGGTCGGACAACACCGCCAACCCCTATGACGACGAGAAGCGCTGGATCGAGACCATGGAGGACACCTACGGGTTCACACCGACCCGGGCCCTGACCAGCTCCAAGGTCGTGCGCAACATGCTCAAGAACGACAAGGTGCGCGAGTTGGTGCTGGGCAGGAATTTCTCCGGCCAGCAGCAGCGGCAGCCGACCCTGGAGGAGTTCAACCAGTGGCGCCAGGCCGTCGGACTGCCCAGGATTGCCACTCTGGACTCCCGGGTGGAGTCGGAGGGCAACGATGGCACTCTGACTACCACCCGCCTGTTCCCCGAGGACAAGTACGTCCTGCTGCCGCCGGAGCCCCTGGGCAACCTGCTCATGGGGCCCACGGTGGAAGCCCTGGACCAGGTGGCCAACGGCACCATCAACTTCAGCGAGGCCCGGGGCATCTGGGCCGGCCAGTACAAGGAAATCGACCCGCCTACGACCTGGACGAAGGCTGCGGCCATCGCCTTCCCGACGTTCCCGGGGGCGGACCGGATCTTCCTGGCCGACGTGCTGTAACTGGACGTGCTGTAGCTGGCGGAATTCCGCCTTATGGAGGTGTGAAGTTTGGCCAAGAGCGTGAAGCTGGTTGCCGTCCAGCCGGTGCGGGTGGGTGAGACCCGGTACGAGCCCGGGACGGAGTTCGAACTGCCGGGGGAGCAGACTCACCTGGCGGGCCGGCTGGTGAAAAAGGGGCATGCAACCCTGCCGGCCCCGCCGGCCAAGGCCAAAGATAAAGAAAAGGACGGGGAGGGGTAAGCGATGCCCCTCCCCACTTCGATCCTGACGGCAGACGGGGCCGCCGCGCTGGTGGACCAGGCTGCCCTGCTGGCCGGGGTGCCCCGGACAGCATGGGACAATGCCTCTGCTACCCTGCGGCAGGCGGCCCTGGATGCAGCCTGGAAGGTCATCGCCAGCACCCCCGGTTATTATCTGGCCGAAGCCACGGCCGACGCCGCGGTACACCTGGCCGTCACGGTTGAGGGCCTGGTGCAGCTCGACGTCCAGGCGGACGCCGGCAGTGCTGTCCGCGCGCGGCTCCAGGCCCAGGGGGTCCAGGAGACCCGGGTGGGCCCGGTGCAGGAATCTTATGGCCGGCGGCCGGATCTGCACCGGGCTACCCGGAGCCTGCTGGCCCCGTATCGGGGAGCGGTGAGGTTTGCATGAGCATAGCCGCCAGCTACCTTACGCAGACGGTGACATGGGAGCAGGTAACGGATACCGACGAGTGGGGCAAACCCACAGTCACTACGCAATCCGTAAGTGCCCGGGTGGAACCGGCTAATCGATTGGTTCGGACGCGTGAGGGCGCCGAGATCATCAGCCGGGCCAAAGTGCTGCTGCGGGCAACTGTTCAGCCGGGCGACTGGCTAACCTTGCCTGATGGTTCGCGACAGCAGGTATTGGATGTGCGGGCTCTGCCGGGACTGGGTGGTGAGGAGTTCCGGGAGGTGTTTCTGTGATGCCAGCTCGCAAGCGGGTAACCGGGCTGGGACGCGTCCAGCGGGAGTTCCATCGTAAGCTGCGTCAAGTTGGCACGGCAATGGGTCAGTCGCTCGTGGAAGTCGGACTGGACCTGTGGGGTAAGTCAAATGAACTAGCCCCAAAGAAGTTGGGCGATCTCAGGGCATCTGCCTACTTGGCTGTGGGCGGTGAGATGGTGGCAGGGGGAGAAAAGCCGCCAGCGGCTTTGATGGCGCCTAACGATGTCCGTGTCGTCGAGTTTGGGTATGGTGTTCCCTACGCAGAGCGGCTCCACGAGATGCAGCCTTACCAGGACCCTACCACTCCAGGTACCCAGCCCAAGTGGCTCGAGATCACCCTCTCGGAGAACGCCGATCGGTACTTCAAGTACGTAGAGAAGCGGACGGGTGAGGTGGTCGACGATTGACAACCGATGTCCTGGCCGCGCTGCGAACCTACCTGCAGAACGCCGGCATATCTGAACCCATCTACCTGCAACACCGACCGGCTACTGCCGAGGATACCTGCGTCTTGCTGCGGGATTATGGTGATGCGGCAGGCCCATCCTGGTCGACGGAAGGCCGGGTGCAGGCTCTTGTACGTGGACCGCAGGGAGATGTAAAGGCGGCAAAGGATCTTGCCCAGGAGGTACATGCTGTCCTTTGGCCCGCCAACGTACCCGGTATGTTGGCGGGCTCGCCCAACCCGGTTGCAGTGACCGTGGGTGGCTCTCAACGAGAGATGCTTGTTTGGCACCTCTCGGGTCCAATCGACCTGGGCGCTGACGAAGCCGGACGATTTGAGTTCAGCACCAACTACCGGATGCTGGAGCTGAGGAGGTGACAACGTGGCCAGGAAGCACGGCAGTAAGGCCAAGGTATATGTCGAGGGTTATGACCTCACCGGGTACTTGCGCCAGGTATCCAGCGCCGGCAGTGCCGACGTTGCGGAAACGACTACGCTGGGCAAGACCGCCAAGACCTATATACCCGGCCCGAAGGACGCCGTCATCAGCGCCGAAGGTCTGTATGATGGCGATGCGGACGCGGTGGACGAAGTGTTGCAGGAGGCCCTCGGCAAGGAAGAAACAATCTGGACCTGGTACCCGCAGGGGGATGCTCACGGCGAAGCTGGATACGGTGCTGCCTGCGTTGAGACCAGCTATGAGATCGAGACACCGGTAGACGATGTGGCAGCCATCACGGCCGAAGCGCAGGCAGATGGTGGCCGGGACCGGATTCAGAGCTACCATGCGCTCGCCGAAGAGACTGCCAGCGGGCAGAGCAGTAGCATCGACAACGGCGCCGCCACGAATAACGGCGGCGTCGCTTACTTGCATGTTCCTGCTCTGACCGGTACCGGGCCTACCCTGGACGTCACCATTCAGCACAGCGCCGACAACGGGGCCACGGATCCTTGGTCTGCACTTGTCACTTTTACCCAGGTGACTGTCGCTCACTCGGTGGAGCGGAAAGAAGTTGCCGGGACAGTCAAGCGATACACCCGGGCCGTCTGGAACCTGGGCGGAACGGGCCCGGCGGCGACGTTCAACGTGGCTTTCGGCCGCAAGTAATCCGGACCGCTGCAATCGCGCGGTCAATGATGTTTGGAGGTGCAGGCAGTGGCGTTTAAGCATGGCTCCAAGGCGGTCATCAAGCTGGGCACTTCCGCGGCACCCACCACGCCCAGCGACATCAGCCAGTACTGTACGAATGTCGGCAACCCCCGCAGCGCTGACACCGCCGACGTCACCACCCTGGGCAAGACCAGCAAGGAGTACATCCCGGGCCTGAAAGACGGCACACTCGGCCTCGAGGGGGTATTCGACCCCACGGTGGACGCCCACCTGGAAGGAATCCTCGCAGTTGAGGTGGGCTTCGAGTACGGTCCTCAGGGCAGCGGCACCGGGTCCGTCAAGTATACTGGGAAGGCCATCCTGACCAGTTATGAGCCGGATACCAGTATTGACGGGGCCGGCACCTGGTCCGCCGAACTGCAGATCACTGGTGACGTAACAAGGGGGACGTACGCGTAATGGCGGACAAGCAGCAGACGCAGCCCAACAAGGAACCGAAGATCCTATCCCTGGATGAGATCATGGCGGCCCGGGACATCGAGGAGCGGGTGGTGCCCGTGCCCGAGTGGGGCGGTGCCGTCCGGATCCGGGGCCTGAGTAAGGCCCAGCAGTCCCGGTTGCGTTCCCAGGCCAAGGTGGACGGGCAGCCGGACCCGGATCGCATGGAGGTCCTGATGCTTGCCGCCAGCCTGGTTGAGCCGGCCGTCACGGTTGAACAGGCGGAGGCGTTGCGGGAGAAGGCGGCAACCGCTGTGGAGCGGATCCTCCGGGAGGTTGTCGACATCAACGGCTGGGGGGAGCAGGTGCAAAAAGAAGCCCTGAAGTCCTTTCTGGCTGGGGATAGCGGATCCGCGTGAGCACCCCGAGGAGGCGGAAAGGATTTTCACCTTCCGCCTTGCCCGTGATTTGGGGATGACCGTGGCCGAGCTGGAGCGGCGCATGTCGGCAGCCGAGTTTGCCGAGTGGGCCGCCTTTTACGCGGCCGAGGCCAAGGAGCAGGAGCGCCGGCAGAAAAAGGCCCAGCACAAGGTGGGAGGGACCCGGCGGCGGCCCCGTAAGCGGTAGGGGGAAGGAGGTCGACGATGGCCGAGGTAGGACGGCTGCTGGTGCGGCTGATGGGTGACGACACGCATCTGGAGCGCACTCTTGATTCCGGTGAGAGGGCCGTAGAGGCTTTTGCGGCCGACACCGAAAGGCAAATGAACCGGGTCGACCGTGCCTTCCGCCGGGGTGAGGCCGGCAGCCGCGCCTTGCTCCTCGGCGTAACCGCCTTGGGGGCCGCCATCACCGCCACGGGGTTTGTGGCCGTCAAGAAGGCGGCGGAGTTCGAGCAGGTCGGGATTGCCTTCGAGACCCTCCTGGGCAGCGGGGAGCGCGCAGAGTCCTTCCTGCAGCGGCTGGAGCGGTTTGCAGCCAGGACACCGTTTGAACTTCCGGGTCTGGTCGATGCATCCCGGAAGCTACTCGCATTCGGGTTTAACGCCGAGGATGTCATCCCGACTATGACAGCGGTTGGCAACGCCGTGTCTGCGCTCGGCGGTGGCCAGCAAGAGATCGCGCAGGTAGTACGTGCCCTCGGCCAGATGAGGGCCAAGGGCAAGGTCAGCGCGGAAGAGATGCTGCAGCTCACCGAGACGGGTCTGCCGGCATGGGAGTTTCTAGCGGAAGCCATCGGCATGTCCATTCCGCAGGCGATGGATTTGGCTTCCCAGGGCTCCATCCCGGCCGCCAAGGCGATTGAGGGCATCCTGGACAGAATGAACCGGCGCTTCGAAGGTGCCATGGAGAAACAGTCCCAGACAATTCTGGGCCGCTGGTCGGCCACCAAGGACAATCTGGATCGAATCCTTCGTGGTATCGGGAAGTCTCTGGTCGAGACCTTCGACATCGGCGATGCCCTGGCCAGGTTGAACGAACGGCTCGACGAGTTCGCCACTCTGATCGAGCAACGTGGTCTTCGCGGGGCCCTGGAGGAGGTTTTCCCCCCGGGAACGGATGCCGTCATCGTTGCCATTGCCGGCGCCATTACGGGCGCATTGGTGCCGGCTCTTTGGGCAGTGGCCAAAGCCATCTGGGCTATGATGATACCGTTATGGCCCTTCATGCTGATCGGTGCTGCGGTGGCAGTGACCGCCTGGCTCATTCTCAAGAACTGGGAGCGCATTCCGGCGTTCTTCGAGGCCGCGTGGAGGTACATGGCCGGCGCCGCGAAGTGGGCAGTTGCACAGATTGTCGGGGCCGTCGGTGGCCTCGTGCAGATTTTTAGCTACGTTATACCTGGGCTGAGGTCGACCGCCGACGCGATCACAGCCTACGCCAAATCGCTTCAGGCAGCGGCGCAGGAGCAGTTCGCGCTGGCCCATGCTGCCCTGGCCACGCACGAAGCGGAGCAGGCCGCAGATGGCCTGGCCGGAGCCGGCGAGGAGGCCGCACAGCAGCAACAGGCCATGGCCGATGCCCTGGAGGCCGCGGGTAAGGCCGCCAACAAGAATCTTCAGAGCTTCGACGAGGTGCACCAGCTTGAAGAGTCCATGGCCGGAGCCGCCCAGGCTGTGGCTGACGCTATGGCAGGGGCAGGGGTAACGCTCCCTGAGTTGCCGGAGCCGCCGGAAGTCCCAGGCGACCAGGGCCATTCATCATTTCCGCCGTTCCCGCCAATCCCCCCCATTGACACTTCGCCCATCCTCGCCCTAGCGGTGGCTGTGGAGGAGACTGAGCAGCGGACGAAGGGCGCCATCGACTGGATCATCGGGCACATCTCGAATCTTCGCACTGCCATCATCCAGGGGTTCAGTGATCTCCCTGACAAGGTCGACATGACCGGGCAGCGTATCCTCGTGACCACCTCCAATGCCTGGGTGGCAGTGAGCTCAGAAACCACCTCCCACTGGGCGTCTCTCACCCAGTGGCTGAACACGACCTGGCTCAACATCCACAAGACGGCGTGGAACAGGTGGAACGGGATCAATGCCACCA
>DYHB01000008.1 GCA_020724415.1 Thiobacillus sp. | reverse complement strand
TGGAAGGCGAACTGGGTTGCCTGGGTTCCCTGGAAACCGGCATGGCCGGCGAGGAAGACGGCCACGGTGCCGAGGGCGCCCTGGACCACAGCCAGCTGCTGACGGACCCCAACGAGGCCGCTGACTTCGTCAAGAAGACGCACGTGGACGCCCTGGCCATCGCCATCGGCACCTCCCACGGCGCCTACAAGTTCACCCAGAAGCCCACCGGCAAGGTCCTGCGTATCGACCGGGTCAAGGAAATCCACGAGCGCATCCCCAGCGTGCACCTGGTCATGCACGGTTCCTCTTCGGTGCCCGAAGACTGGCTCGCCATCATCAACAGCTACGGCGGCGACATGGGCCAGACCTATGGCGTGCCGGTGTCCGAGATCGTGGAAGGCATCAAGAACGGCGTGCGCAAGGTCAACATCGACACCGACCTGCGCATGGCCTCCACCGGCTCCATCCGCAAGCACCTGGCCGAGAACAAGTCCAACTTCGACCCGCGCAAGTTCCTCAAGGAAGCCACCAAGGCCATGAGCGACATCTGTGCCGCCCGCTATGAAGCCTTTGGTGCCGCAGGCCAGGCCAGCAAGATCACCAAGGTCTACAGCCTGGAAGACATGCAGAAGCGCTATGACAAGGGTGAGCTGGACCCCAGGGTCAACTGATCTCCAAAGCCTCGGAACGGCTGAGGTGTAGTGCTTGAATCGGCGTCGTCAGACGCCGATTTTTTTCTGCCCTGCCGTTCAGACATGGGGTCCTGGGCACAAGGCACCATGGTGTCGCCCTGCATTCCTTAGGTTTCCTGGGTTGGAAGCACGCCTGACCTGTGGCCGGCCTGGGCCTCCCACGACCGTCCCTCGACCCGGTGTGGCCCATGCCATTGGCTCTTTAATCGGACGCAACAGCTCCGGATCGCATCCGATGACAAGAAAGGATAGAACCATGACAGATTTACGTCCCCTGGTGGCGATTGTTCCCATGGCCCTGGCGGGCAGCCTGGGCTTGGCCTGGTTGCTGGCCGCGCCTGATGCGGGTCCGGCCTGGTGGGTGGCCCTGGCCGCGTCGGCCTTGACCGCGATCATCATCCTGGCATGGGCCCACAGGACCTACCGCAGTCCCCTGACCCGGGCCTTGGCAGCCATGGATCAGGGTGGGGTCACGGACATTCAAGGCGACACTTGGCTGGCCCCCCTGCTGAAATGCCAGGAGTTCCGGCAGACCACCTTCGTCGGCATCGCGAACTCGGTCGCGGGCACCATCGCCACCAATTCCGTTGCCTTGGCGGAGACATCCTACAAGGTGGATCAGCTCAAGCGCCACGTGGAAACCCTGGTGGCGGAAGCCCATGAAGTTGCCGAGGCATCGGACAACATCGCCAGCACCATGCAGGGTATCGCCGGCAATGTGGAAGCCGCTACCGAATCTGCCCAGCAGGCGCGCCAGGAAAGTCTGACCGGCCAGCAATCCCTCCAGTTCGCCATAGAGGAAATGCGCCGCATCAGTACCCGGGCGGCCGACTCGGCGGCCCTGATCGCCCTGTTGCAGGAAAAATCCACTCAGATCCAGCATGTTACGGAAGTCATCAGCAATATCGCCGAACAGACCAACCTGCTGGCGCTCAACGCCGCCATTGAGGCGGCCCGGGCGGGAGAGCAGGGCCGGGGTTTTGCCGTGGTGGCGGACGAAGTGCGCAAGCTGGCCGAACGCACTGCCAATTCCACCAACGAGATCGGTCAGACGGTGAATGAAATACGCTCCGCCACCGATGAAGCCGTGACGACCATGAAATCCCTCCTGGATGAAGTGGCCCATGGGGTCGAACAAGTGAGCCAGGTTGGAGGCCAGCTGGACGGCATCCTGGGAAACTCCGAAAAGGTGGAGCAGCAGATATCCCAGGTCACCCAGGCGGCCAGGCACAATTCGGATGAAGTGGAGCATATCGCCCGTGCCATCGCGGCCATGCGGGGTCAGTTGGGCGAGTTCGACAGCCAGATGAGCCAAATTTCCAGCCAGGCCATGTCCCTGTCGGAATTGGGCGAAGGGCTCCAGGAGTCCCTGTTGGACCTGGATGTGGAGACACCCCACAGCCGGCTGTTCAAGGCCGCCCGGGCCGCAGCCGATGCCATACAGGCCGGCCTCGAAAATGCCCTGGACCAGAGCGAAATCACACTGGATGCGTTGTTCGATAGCCAGTATCGGCCCATACCCGACACCTACCCCCAGAAATACACCACCCAATCCGATGCCTTCATGGATCGCCTTCTGCCCAAGGTGCAAGAGCCCTTCCTGGAGGACCACCCCGATGTGGTATACGCCATCTGCACAGACCGCCAGGGTTATGTGCCCACCCACAACAAACGCTTCACCCGGCCGCTGACCGGGCGACGTGACGACGATCTGGCCGGCAATCGCACCAAGCGCATCTTCGATGATCGTACCGGCGCACGATGTGGCAACCATACCCGGAAGGCCCTGCTCCAGACCTACAAGCGCGATACCGGTGAAATCATGCATGACCTGTCCGTACCCATTCATGTACGAGGTCGCCACTGGGGTGGCTTGCGCGTGGGCTACAAGGCCGCGTAGGCTTGCCATCTCCCGAAGGATGAAGACACGATGACCACCAAACCCGAGCCTGAAGCCCCCGCCTCGCTGCATGACAGCACAATCCGCTCCCTCCCCTTGCTGCACAAGGGCAAGGTGCGGGATATCTACGCCATCGACGACCGGCGCATGCTCATCATCACCACCGACCGGCTGTCCGCCTTCGACGTGGTGATGCCAACGCCCATCCCGGGCAAGGGCAAGGTGCTGACCGCCGTGGCCGATTTCTGGTTCAAAAGGCTGGCCCACATACTGCCCAACCAGTTGACGGGCGATGCCCCGGAGTCGGTAGTGGCGCCGGCCGAGCGCGCCCAGGTGGCGGGCCGGGCCATCGTGGTCAAGCGCCTCAAGGCCCTGCCCGTGGAGGCCATCGTGCGGGGCTATCTGGTGGGTTCCGGCTGGTCCGACTACCAGAAGACCGGGACCGTCTGCGGCATTGCATTGCCACCCGGGTTGCGCCTGGCGGACAAACTCCCGGAACCCCTGTTCACCCCTTCAACCAAGGCGGCCGTCGGCGCCCATGACGAAAACATCGATTACCCGGAATGTGAACGCCTGCTGGGTCCGGCCGTAGCGGCCCGGGTGCGGGATGCCGCCCTGGCCCTGTACAAGGAGGCGGCCGATTATGCCCTGACCAAGGGCATCATCATTGCGGATACGAAGTTCGAGTTCGGCCTGGATGAGGGGGGCAACCTGACCCTGATCGATGAAGTGCTGACCCCGGATTCATCACGCTTCTGGCCCGTGGACCAGTACCAGGTGGGTAGCAACCCCCCCAGCTTCGACAAGCAGTATGTACGCGATTGGTTGCTGCAATCCGGCTGGAACAAACAGCCCCCGGGGCCGGAACTGCCGTCCGAGGTGGTGGCCCGCACGGCGGACAAGTACGAGGAGGCCCTGCGCCGTCTGACGACGTGACAGACTACTTGCCTATCAGGTAGCGGTGGTCATCGAAAGTGGCCACCCACTCCGGCTTGTAGACCACCATCAGGGTAATGGCCATGCCGGTGGCAAAGGCTTCGGCCCAGCCCATCAGGAAATAGAAGGGCAGATAGTCTTCCATCAGGTAATCCATCGGATAGGCCCCGGCCAGGGCGACGAAGGACGTGGACAGAATCCCCACCGACAGGATGGCCAGGGCCGGGGCAAAAAAGGCATTCAGGAAGATGTAGATGAACAGGTGGTTGGGCAACCGGCTGTCCACCAGCCGATAGATGCCCCAGCTCACCAGGACAGGGGCCAGGCCCATGATCAGGAAGTTGGCCGGAAATGCCCGATATTCACCGTTCTGCACCGTGATTCCGGTAATCACCAGGGCCAGGGCCAGGAGGGCAAACCAGGGCCGGAACATGAGGGTCAGGACCGTGGCCCCCAGCATGTGGAAATTCAGCCCCGGCTTGATTCCGGTCTTGATGAGCCAAAGACCCAGCACCACCACGGTGGCCGCCAGGAAGACATTCAGGTTCTGGCGTTGGCCCAAGATGTCCCATCGAGCCCGGCGCAGCATGTAAACGAACACCCCGCCCGTCATCAGCCACAAGGGAATCAGCCACGCCCCGGGCACCAAATCGCTGATCAGATTCATGGCCGGAGTCTACGCTATACTCCGACCAATTTCAGCATTGGCTAATGAATGGGGGACCCATGCGCCTGGCGCTCTTCGACCTGGACAATACCCTGCTGGCGGGAGACTCGGACTTTGAGTGGGCCCAGTTCCTGATCGAAAAGGGCGTGCTCGACAAGGAGGTGTACGAGGCCCGGAACCAGGCGTTTTATGACCAGTACAAGGCCGGCACCCTGGACATTCATGAGTTCCTGGATTTCCAGCTCAAACCTCTGGCCAGGCACGAGCGACGGCAGCTGGACGCCTGGCATGCCGAATACATGGCCAGCAAGGTGCTGCCCATGGTGGCGCCCGGGACGGCCGCCCTGCTGGCGCGGCATCGGGAACACACCTGCATGATCATCACCGCCACCAACAGTTTCGTTACCCGACCCATTGCCGACCACCTGGGGGTTCCCCACCTCATCGCCACCGAGCCCGAGCAAGTCCGGGGTGAGTTCACGGGTCGGGTCCAGGGCATGCCCGCCTTTCGCGAGGGCAAGGTCAGCCGCCTGGACACCTGGCTGGCGGACCAGGGCCAGGACTGGACGCGGGTGGAGGAAAGCTGGTTCTACAGCGATTCCCTCAATGACCTGCCCCTGCTGGAGCGGGTGCACCATCCCGTGGCCGTGGACCCGGACGATACCCTCAGACGTCATGCCGACGCCAAGGGCTGGCCCATCCTCAGCCTGAGGGGTTAGTCCGCAAGGCGGTACCCGGTAACGGGATGCCGGGTCCAAGGTTTATAGGCATGCTACAGGCCTGCCATCACCACCGATTCAAGCATGCACGTTACCTTGGTACATGTCTGGGTGCTTCATGAGCACGTGCCGGATTTTCTGGAGGCCACCCGGTTGAACCACGAAGCCTCCATCCAGGAAGCGGGCAATCGCCGCTTCGACATCCTGCAAGACGCCCAGGTGCCAGACAAGTTCATCCTATACGAGGCCTACGACAGCCCGGAATCTGCCGCGGCCCACAAGCTGACGCCCCATTACCTGGCCTGGCGGGAGCGGGTGGCTCCCATGATGGCGCGCCCCAGGGAGGGGCAGCCTTGCCTTGGCCTGTATCCCGCAGGATGATGGCCAGGCACATGGCCCCCGGCAGCCTGGCAGCATTTCCCAGGAGTTCGCCTTGACCCGCATAGCCACGGCTGCCGCATCCCTGCCGGACAGTCGAAGCGCCGCCCGCCGCTGCGCTGACGATCTGGTGAAGCAGGGCATGGCCGAACCGGACTACATCATGATCCAGGCTGACGCTCGCCACGACCTGGCGGCCCTGGGGGCCGTGCTGAGGGAATATTGGCCAGAGGTACGCATTCATGCCGCCACCTCCTGCCTGGGCAGCATGACCGATGGCGGCCTGTACATCGGGCCGGAGCCCGGCGTATGCATGTGGGCCTTGAGGGATCCGGAGGGGGACTATGGGACCGCCTCGGGCCCACTTCTGGGCGATCCCCGCAGTGCTGCCCGCGATTTGGCCCGGCAAGCATTGCTCGAAGCAGATCGCCTGGGCGAAAGCCCTGCGCTGGTCTGGCTGTCCAGTGCGCCGGGCTTCGAGGAGGCCGTGATCGCCGGCATCCAGGATGCGGTGGGCGGCAGTACCCCGATCGTGGGCGGATCGGCTGCGGATAATGCCATCCAGGGCCACTGGCGGGTCATGGGCCAGGGCGAACCCGTGGGCAATGGACTGGTGCTGACGGTAATGTTCCCCTCGGCCAAACTGGGTTCGGCCTTCCATTCAGGCTACTCCCCGACGGAACACCGGGGTCGGATCACCCGCAGCCAGGGCCGTCGTGTACTGGAGATCGATGGCCAGCCGGCCGCCCGCGTCTATGCCGGCTGGACGGGGGGGGCCGTGAAGGTGCCGGAAGAGGGTACCCTCAACGTGTTGATGGACACCACCCTCTGGCCCCTGGGGCGGAAGATGGAGACCATCGGGGGGGCCGATGTGTACCTGCTCTCCCATCCGGAAACCCTCGCGGCCGATGGTGCCCTCACGCTGTTCACGGATGTGGCGGAAGGGGAAGAACTGGTCCTGATGTCCGGAACGGTGGACACCCTGCTGCAGCGCCCGGTCCTGGTAGCCCATTCGGCTTGTCGTGTGGGCGAGATCGCCGAATCCCAGGTGGCCGGCATGATCCTGGTGTTTTGCGCCGGCTGCATGCTCACCGTGAAGGACCGGCTGGAAGAAATCAGGCATTCCCTGACCGTCGCCCTGCCCGGCGTGCCCTTCATCGCCGCCTTCACCTTTGGCGAACAGGGCCCTCCCCTGGCCTGTCAGAACCGGCACGGCAACCTGATGATCTCAGCCGTGATGATGTCCGCCCGGTGAGCAATCGTGCCCAAGACGATACGCCGTCACGCTAGCGGCCCTGGGCCGGCACCCGGTGACTCCGGATGCCGGCACGGATACTGATGCCATGGAGCACAACGATTCCCAATTGCGGGACCTGCTGGTGGAGCTGGAGAACCTGCGCAGCCGGGATGAGCGCCTCCGGCGTAACAGCGATGCCATTGCCGCCGCCTTGCAGGCCCTGGGCGAGCTGACCGACGGACGCCAGGGCCCGGCCCTCCTTTTGGACCATCTGGGCCGGGCTCTGGGGGTGTCCGACCTGGCCCTGAAGTGTCGGCAGGGGGGGTACGCCGATGTCCTGATGTCCCAGGCCGGAACACCGTTCCGGGCCCTGTTGGCAGACCCGGACCTGCTGGTCTATCTGGAAGCCAAGCCGACCCGGGCCCTGGCCGATCCCCAGGCCCTGAAAGCGGCTCTGGGCCTGGGGGCGCCTCTGGAGGCTCTGTCCGCCCTGATCAGTGGTCGCATCCAGGCCGGCGAAAGTCGCTGGCTGCTCCTGTGCGCCGGCACACCCCGGTTGCTGGAGCCGGAGTCCAGGGAACTGGTGCAGCGCTTCCTGCCCCTGTTTGCCCAGTCCCTGCAACGCCTGATCGAAGGCCAGCAAGCGGCCGAGCTGGCCCAGCGGGAGCGCGAGGCCGCCCTGGCCAGGGAAAAGGCCGAGGCTGCCAGCCGGGCCAAGTCCGAGTTCGTGTCCCGCATGAGCCACGAACTGCGCACGCCCCTCAATGCCATCATCGGCTTTGCCCAGTTGCTGGAGGACGAGCCCCTCACCCCGGGACAGAGAAACAGCGTTCAACTGATCGGTCGGTCGGGCGAGCACCTGCTGGAACTGATCAACGCGGTTCTGGATCATGCCAAGATCGAGTCGGGCAAGCTGACCCTGGAAAACATCCCGTTCGACCTGCCACCCCTCATCGAAGCCGTGACCACCATGGTGACCCGGCAGGCCCAGGAAAAGGGGCTGGTCTTTCAAACCCACCTGGCCGATGACCTGCCCAGCCGCATCCTGGGTGACCCCACCCGGTTACGGCAGGTCTTGATCAATCTGCTCTCCAATGCCATCAAGTTCACCCACCAGGGGCGGGTGGAACTGCGCATGACGACGGAAGCCCGGCGCCTCCACTTCAGCATCCTGGATACCGGCATCGGCATGGATGCGGCGGCCCTGGCCCAGCTGTTCCAGCCCTACAGCCAGGCAGACCAGTCCATTACCCGAAAATACGGCGGCACCGGCCTGGGCCTGATCATTGCCAAGGAACTGCTGGAAGCCATGGGTGGCGGCATCGAGGTGGAAAGCACGCCCGGCGCGGGTTCCTGCTTCCGGTGCCAGGTACCCTTCAGGCAAGCGCCCGCCACACCGGAGGTTGCCGGCGAGATGGGGGCCGCCACGCCTGCCGGGGCCATGGCCGGGGGCGGCCAGAGCGGTATGCAGGGGCGGCGCGTACTGGTGGTGGACGACAACGCCATCAATCGCAAAGTGGCCACGATCATCCTGGAACGCATGGGCCTCGTGGTGGATGCAGCCGAAAATGGCCTGGAAGCCCTGGAGCGGGTCGCGGCGGTTTCCTATGCCGCCGTGCTGATGGATGTGGAAATGCCCGGGCTGGACGGACTGGGTGCCACCCGGGCCATACGCGACCGGGAAGCCCGTGGCAACGGCCCGCGCCTGCCCATCATCGCCATTACGGCCAATGCCATGGTGGGTGACCAGGAGCGTTGCCTGGCAGCGGGAATGGACGGCTACGTGGCAAAGCCCATCGTCGTGGCCCACCTGAGGCAGGAACTGCAGCGCGTGCTGGGGGAGGGGTGACTCGTGTGTGGCCGCTATGCCCTCAGCACCCCCAGCGCCGACCTCAAGACCCATTTCGACCTGGATGAGGTGGTGGCGCTCACGCCCCGCTACAACATACCCCCCGGTACGGACATTCCGGTCATTCGCCAATCCCCGGAGCATAAACGGGTGCTGCATCTCCTGCGCTGGGGGCTGGTGCCCCACTGGGCCGGGAATCCGGACATCGGCAAACGGCTGAACAATGCCCGGGCCGAGAGCGTGGCTGAAAAACCGGCCTTCCGGGATGCCTTCAAACGTAGGCGCTGCCTGGTACCTGCCGACGGTTTCTATGAATGGAAGACCGAAGGCGCGCACAAACTGCCCTATTTCATCAGCCATGCCTCCGGTCAGCCCCTGGCCCTGGGGGGTGTCTGGGAAAGCTGGCGGGGCCCGGGGGGCGAAATCCTGCGTACCGTGTGCCTGATCACCACCGGCCCCAACGCCCTGATGGCGCCCATTCACGACCGCATGCCCGTCATCGTGCCCCAGCAGGACTGGGGACGCTGGCTGGCCGGCCAGGCAGCCGACGTGACCGACCTGATCCGCCCTAGCCAGGACAGCGGACTTCAGGCTTGGCCCGTGGACCGGCGGGTCAGTCGGACCTCGGAGGATGAGGTGTCTCTCACCCGTCCCCTCCCGACATGATGACAGCCTCAATACCGGCCAGAACCCCTGGGCGGGAATCAGAACGCCTACCCGGGGGGCTCAGCCTGGACCTGGTATCTGTGTCTTCACTGCCCCAAACGGACCGTTCGGGGCATCGCCGTGCGCGCTTGATGGGGTGGCTGATGCTGCTGACCATGTCCTGGGTCCTGCTCGGCCTGCCTGCCCAGGCGGAACAGAGCGTGCGCCCCGGCATCAACCGTTCCTACATGGAGACGGACTACGGTCTATGGCAGGGCATCTTCGAAACGGAGGGACGCGAGGTCTACGCCCATCGCCAGCGCATCGTCGATGCCCTGGCCCTGGCGCCGGGCATGGCGGTGGCGGATGTCGGCGCGGGAACCGGCGTCTTTTCGGTGCTCATGGCGAAGCGGGTCGGGCCGGGAGGACGGGTCATCGCCCAGGACATCGCGCCGGACTTCGTGGCCGGCATCGCCCGTCGTGCCCAGGCCGAGGGCCTGTCCCAGCTGACCCCCCTGCAGGGGACTGAACGGGACGCCCGGCTTCCCGCCAACACCTTCGACCTCATCTTCACCAGTGACACCTATCACCACTTCGAATATCCCCAGTCCATGCTGGCTTCGCTGTGGACGGCACTCAAGCCCGGCGGGCGACTCATCGTCATCGACTACGAGCGCATCCCCGGACGCTCCAGCCCCTGGGTACTGGGCCACGTCCGGGCCGGCAAGGAAACCGTGGTCCGGGAGATCGTGGCGGCCGGCTTCCGGCCCCTGCGCTCCCATGATTTCATGGTGGAGAACTACTTCCTGGAATTCGTCCGGCCATGATGGCATCACCCCCCGGACGCCCGCTGGTCCAGGGGCTGGCCCATCAATCCCAATATTTGGCCTTGTCCGGCAACACCCAGCGCACCCCGCCCCGGGGGTCCTCCCGATCCCCACGGTAGCGGGGGATGAGATGGATGTGCAGGTGGGGCACGGTCTGCCCGCCTGCGGAGCCGTGGTTGATGCCGATGGTGTAGCCATCCGGCTGATGTCGTGCGTCCAGCAGGCGCTTGGCCTGGTTCAAGGCCTGGAGCAGGGCCATTTGTTCGTCCGGCGTGGCGTCGAACAGGGTGGGAAAGTGGCGCCTGGGAATGATGACCGTGTGGCCGGGGGAGACCGGAAAGCCGTCCTTGTAGACCACGGTGAGTGCGTCCTGATGCAGGATGCGGGCAGGGTCGAGCTGGCAGAACGGGCAGGGTTTTCCCGAAGGCAGGACAGGGATGGTGTCGGGCTGGGCTGGATGTTCGTTCATGTGTTCCCCTTGTGGGGGGATTGTCTCACAAGGTGGTGGCCAAACGGACAGGGCGGCCGGGGGGCAACCCCGGGTCATCCCAGTCGCCTCAGGTTCTGCCCGCTTCTTCTTGCCTCAGGTGGCGTACTTTCCGCACGATTCTGTCGGCCACATGGGCGGCGTATGCCTCCACATTGCCATAACCCTGGTGGATGGCCAGCTCGGCCAGGCCCTGGACAAGCTCGCGCAGGCGGGCGATTTCCGCCAGGCTGCGGCCACAGGTCAGGCACCGCTGACCGTCGTCCCGGCAGGCGGTCTTGCCCTTGCAGGGGGTGAAGTCGGTGTCGGGCCGGCTCATAGTTGCTTCACCTTGATGTTCAGGGTCTGGATCCGGTAGGCGATCTGGCGCGGTGTCATGTTGAGCAGGCGGGCGGCCTTGGCCTGGACCCAGCCGGCTTGTTCCAGGGCGGCGATGACCCGTTCCCGCTCATCCAGGTTCGGGTCTTCCAGGTTGAACTCCTGGGCGGTACTGCGGCCCAGGGAGACCCGCTCATCGATGCCGGTGAGCAGGATGGCGTCCCGGTCGATGATGCCGTTGTCGGACATGACCGCCGCCCGCTCCAGGCAGTTTTCCAGCTCGCGCACGTTGCCGGGCCAATCGTGATGCATCAGCACCCTCAGGGCATTGTCGGTCAGGCTGACGTCCCGGCCCTGGTGCTGGCCGATGCGCACCACCAGATGCCGGGCGATGTCGGGCACATCCTCCAGACGGTCGCGCAGCGGGGGAATGGTGATGGGCATGACGTTGAGCCGGTAATACAGGTCTTCCCGGAAACGCCCCTGCTCCACATCGGTTTCCAGGTCCCGGTGGGTCGCGGCGATGATGCGCACATCCACCTTGATGGTGCGGATGCCGCCCACCCGTTCCAGTTCCCCCTCCTGGAGGACGCGCAGCAGCTTGGCCTGGAAGGCGCCGGACACCTCCCCGATCTCGTCCAGGAACAGGGTGCCGCCGTCGGCCTGCTCGAAGCGCCCCTTGCGCTGGTTCACCGCCCCGGTGAAGGCCCCTTTCTCATGGCCGAACAGCTCGCTTTCCAGCAGGTTTTCCGGCAGGGAGGCGCAGTTGAGCTTGACGAAGGCCCCCCGGGCCCGGGGCGAGTTGTAGTGGATGGCATTGGCGATGAGCTCCTTGCCGGTGCCGGTTTCGCCCCGGATCAGGACGGTGGTGTTCCACTTGGCCACCTGGCGGGCCTGGTCGAACACCCGGCGCATGGCCTGGGTATGGCCGATGATGTTGTCGAAGCCGTACTGGCCCCGTACGGTGCGGCGCAGGGTGTCCCGCTCCTCGGTCAGCACTTGTTTTTCCCGGGCCACGTCCCGGGCCAGGCGGACGGTCTGCCCCACCAGGTTGGCCACCATCTCCATGAAGTGGGCGTATTCCTCCAGCAGGGCGTCGGCGCCGGCCATGGGCTGGGCCACCACCACGCCCACCACCTGGCGGGCCACCCGGATGGGGACGCCGATCAGGGGCAGCTTCTTGTCGTACAGGCCCAGGCGATCCAGGAACCGGGGTTCCTCCGCCAGGCGTGGGATCACCACCTGTTCGCCCTCGCTCATGACCATTCCCACCACGCCCTCGCCCGGGTGGTAACGAACGTCATCGGCCAGCAGGGTGCCCATGCCATGGACCGCGGTGACCAGCAATCCGCCGGAATCCGGCTCCAGCAGGCTGACCATGCCCTTTTCCAGGCCGACGCCTTCATCCAGGACCCGGAGGAGTTCGGTCAGGGTGGCCTTCATGTCCAGGGAGCGGGACAGCACCTGGCTCACATGGTAGAGGGTCTCCAGCTCGGAGCGGAGCAGCTCCTGGCGCAGTTCCTCCCAGCCCTGGCCTTCCGGTCCTTCCGGGCTCATCATGGCACCCCCCTGGCCGGCAAGGGCAGTTGGACACGGATGCGGGCGCCGTCCCGGTAGTCGGGATCCACCTCCATGACGCCGCCGTGGCGGGCCACCACGTCCTGGGCCAGGGTCAGGCCCATGCCCAGATGCTGTTGCTCGGCGCCCTTGGTGGTGAAGAAGGGCTGGAAGACCTTGAGCTGCCACTCCTCGGGAATGCCGGGCCCGGAGTCCTCCACCAGGACCTCCACGCAGTCGTCCCGCAGTTGGCTGACCAGTCGGATTTCCCGGCGCCGGCCCCGGGATTCCACGATGGCCTGGATGGCATTGGCCAGCAACTGCCGGAACAGACTGGCCAACTCGTGGGGGCGGCCCTGGGTCTTGGGCAGGTCGACAGACGGCTGCCATTCGACGATGATCCCGGCCGCCAGAAGCTCCGGCGTGACGATACGCAGGACATCGGCCAGCAAGGCATTCAGATCCACGGGCTGCTCGGGCTCCAGGGTCTCGTTGGGAATGCAGGCGCGCAGGGTCTCGATGGCCTCCCGGCTACTGCGCAGGGCACTGTCCAGGGTGGACAGCAGGGGCGCGGTCTCCTCGGTGACCGGCTTGCGTTCCATCATGGTCAGGGCGGCCGCCAACTGATTGACCGGGCCTTCCAGTTGGAACAGGGCCCCGGACAAGGCCTCCCGCACACTGGCGACCCGCTCCCGCTCGCCCAGCAGGGCTCTGAGAGCATAGGTGCGGATGGCTTCTTCCTGCTGCTTGTAGGTGGTGATCTCCTGGATGACCAGCAGCAGGAAACGGCGGGGCTGGGGCTCGTAGAAGGCGTCGGCACTGGCGTCCTGCTCCTCGAACCAGGTACCTGAACAGTTGAGCCAGCGCGATTCCCCGGCCGGGGTCTCCCAGCGGATTTCCTGGCCCGGGATGTCGCGTGCCTCCTGGCGCGCACGTTCGAAGGAGGCACCCATGCGTTCCCGGATCACCCGGAGCAGCCGGGCGGCGGGCTCGGTGCCCATGTCGCCCAGGAGTTTCTTGTACTCGTGGTTGTCCAGGATCACCCGGTCGTCACCGTCCAGGAGCACGATGGCCACGGGGGCCGCATCCACCACCGATTCGATGATGGTCTTCTGGTTCTGTACCTGGCGCTCTAGGCGATGCACCTCCGTGACATCCCGGTGCATGCCCAGATAGTGGGTGGTTTCGCCCTGGTCGTTCAGCACCGGGGTGATGGTCAACTCGGCCAGATAGCGGCTGCCGTCCTTGCGCCGGTTCACCAGCCGGCCGTTCCAGGCCTGCTGGCGTTGCAGCCGTGCCCACATGGTGTCGTACACCAGGCGGGGCGTCACTTTGTAGGACAGGATGGATTCGTTGCTGTGCAGCACCTCCTCGGTGCCGTAGCCGGTGACCCTGTGAAAGGCCGGATTGGCATAGAGGATGTGGGCCCGGTCGTCCGTGATGGAGATGGCCAGGGCGGACTGCTCTACGGCCTGGCGGAAGATCCAGCCGGGCAGGTCGGGTTCGGGAGTATCGGACATGGCATTCATCGTGGCTTCCATGCCTGTATCCCAGCAATATCCATGCCCGTCACAAGGGAAAGGCGTCCGAACCAGCCGGCGCGTCGGGGTGCCGGGCTTTGCGCCAGTGCCCGGGGCATGCCCTTGTCGCAATCACGACAAGGGCATGCCCCGGGCCCCAAGTGCGACAAAGGTCCCATGCACCAATAACGCGCGTGCCCGCCCCAACCCCATGATTTTCCGTGGCCCGGCGTCAAGGACACGGCTGGCACAGCTTTTGCGGATCATCCGGGTGGAAAAACGCCCATGAGCCCTTTACCCATGAGTGAATACTTGCTGCTGCTCCTGTCCACCGCCCTGGTCAACAACGTTGTCCTGGTGAAGTTCCTTGGCCTATGCCCGTTCATGGGCGTGTCCAGGAAAATGGACAGCGCCCTGGGCATGGGCATGGCCACCACCTTCGTGCTGACCCTGGCCACGGCGGCGGCCTGGATGCTGGAGCACTGGCTCCTGGCGCCCCTGGGCATCCAGTATCTGCGCATTCTTTCTTTCATCCTGGTCATCGCCTCGGTGGTCCAATTCACCGAGATGGTGATTCGCAAGGTCAGCCCAGGACTTTACCAAGTCCTGGGCATTTATCTTCCGCTGATCACCACCAACTGTGCCGTACTCGGCGTCGCCCTGCTCAACATCATGGAGGCGCACAGCTTCGTGCAGAGCCTGATGTACGGCTTCGGCTCCGCCCTGGGCTTCACCCTGGTCCTGCTGCTGTTCGCCGGCCTGCGCGAACGGCTGGCCCTGGCCCAGGTGCCGGACTCCTTCAGCGGTGCGCCCATCGGGTTCGTCAGCGCCGGACTGCTGGCCCTGGCCTTCATGGGGTTTGCCGGATTGGCGCCCCACTGACATGGAGATGACGACATGATCGCTGCCCTGCTCAGTCTCACCGCCCTTGGCCTCAGCCTGGGATTGCTGCTGGGGTTTGCCGCCCGCAAGCTGAAGGTGGAGGGCAATCCCCTGGTGGCCGAAATCGAGCAGATGCTGCCCGGCTCCCAATGTGGCCAATGCGGGTTTCCGGGCTGCGCCGGCGCCGCCCAGGCCCTGGCCGAAGGCAAGGCGGCCGTGGACTGCTGCCCGCCCGGCGGGGCCGATCTGGTCCAGGCCCTGGCTGCCAAACTGGGGGTCGAGGCGGATCTGTCCGGCATCAAGGCCAGTGTGCCCATGATCGCCGAGGTCCAGGAGCACCTGTGCATCGGATGCACCAAGTGCTTCAAGGTCTGCCCCACCGACGCCATCATGGGGGCCGCCAAGCAGATCCACACCGTGTTCAGGGAGGCCTGCACGGCCTGCGGGAAGTGTGTCGAATGCTGCCCGACCGAGGCCACCCGCCTGACCCCGGTGCCGGTGACCCTGCAATCCTGGTACTGGCACAAGCCGGAAGCGGGGTGGGTGGCATGACTTTCCTGAAACGCTTGCATACCCGGGGCGGGGTACATCCGGAGGGCATGAAATCCCTCTCGGAGGACTGTCCCATCGCCCCCCTGCCCCTGCCGGATCGCTTGTACGTGCCTCTCCAGCAACACATCGGGGCCCCGGCCAGCCCGGTGGTCCACGTGGGCGAGCGGGTGCGCAAGGGCCAGCTCATGGCGGCGGGCACCGGGCCGGTCTCGGCCCCGGTGCATGCGCCCACCTCGGGCCGCATCCTGGCTCTGGGTGATGCCCTGGCCCCCCATCCATCGGGCCTGGGCATCACCACCCTGACCCTGGAACCGGACGGCGATGAGGCCTGGCTCGATACTGCCCCGCCGGCAGATCCCTTTGCCCTGGCCCCGGAGGAGATCGCCCGCCGGGTCGGGGCAGCCGGGATCGTGGGTCTGGGCGGGGCCGCGTTCCCCTCGGCGGTGAAGCTCAACCTGTCCCGCCGCAGTAGCGTGGAAGTGCTGGTGCTGAACGGCAGCGAATGCGAGCCCTACCTGACCTGTGATGACCGCCTGATGCGGGAACGGGCGGCGGAGATCGTCGACGGCATCCGCCTGATGAACCTGGCGGTGGGCGCCCGGGACGTTCTGGTGGGCATCGAGGACAACAAGCCGGAAGCCCTGGCTGCCATGACGGGCGCGGCCGCGGGCACCGGCATCCGGATCGTGGCGGTGCCGGCACTGTATCCCATGGGCTCGGAGAAACAGATGATCCTGGCCCTGACCGGCCGGGAAGTCCCGGCCGGAGGGCGTGCGGCGGACATTGGCGTGCTGGTCCATAACGTGGCCACTGCCTACGCCGTGCGCCAGGCCATCGTCCTGGGCCATCCCCTGGTGTCCCGGGTGGTCACCGTGAGCGGCGGAGCCGTGCAGGTGCCCCGGAATGTGGAGGCCCTGGTGGGTACGCCGGTCCAGACTCTGATCGACTATTGCGGCGGCTTCAGTCAGGCCCCGGCCCGGGTGGTCCTGGGCGGGCCCATGATGGGCAGCCAGATCAGCAACACCTCGGTCCCGGTGATCAAGGGCACCAGCGGGGTGCTGGCCTTGACCCGGGCGGAGATCGGCCAGCCGGAGCCGGCGCCCTGCATCCGCTGCAGCTCCTGTGTCCGGGCCTGCCCGGTGGGACTGCTGCCCCTGGAAATGGCCAGCCGCATCCGCGCCGGGGATCTGGCCGCCGCCGTGGAGTTTGGCCTCAAGGACTGCATCGCCTGCGGCTCCTGCGCCTATATCTGCCCGGCCCATATCCCCCTGGTCCACTTCTTCAACTATGCCAAGGGCGAACTGGCCGCCCGGGAGCGCACCCGCATGAAGCAGGACGCCACCCGACAACTGGCCGAGGAACGCAACCTGCGCATGGAACGCATCGCTCGGGAGCGGGAAGAGGCCGCCGCCCGGCGCAAGGCTGAAAAGGCGGCCCGGGACGCTGCCAAGAAGGCGGCGGCATCCCCGCCTGCCCAAGCCGCCAGCACCCCGGCCGAGACGGAAACGGCATGACCCCGGCCATCCACGCCCCCCACGCCCATGCCCCCGTGACCGTGGGCCGGGTCATGGCCACGGTGATGCTGGCCCTGGCGCCGGCCACCCTGTTCGGGTTCTGGCTCCATGGCTGGCCTGCCATCCTTCTATGGCTGGTCGCCCTGGTCACGGCCCTGGCCACGGAGGCGCTGACCATCAGGCTTCAGGACCGCCCCGTGAAACCCGCCCTGATGGACGGTTCCGGGCTTCTCACGGCCTGGTTGCTGGCCTTGTCCCTGCCGCCCTGGGCGCCCTGGTGGATCGCAGCGGTGGGTTCGGCCTTCGCCGTTGTGGTGGCCAAGCAGGTGTTCGGTGGCCTGGGCCAGAATGTCTTCAACCCGGCCATGGCGGCCCGGGTGATGCTGTTGATTTCGTTCCCGGTGGAAATGACGGCCTGGGTCCGGCCCGTGCCCATCACCTCCGGGGCGGCTCCTGACCTGGCCCAAAGCCTGGACATCACCTTTGCCGGCCAGGGCCTGGATGCCATGGCCAGCGCCTCCCTGCTGGGCCACGTCAAGACCGAACTGGGCCGGGGCCTGGAATTGGGCCCGGTGCTGGCCAACGCCTACCAACCGGACCTGATGTTGATGGGCAACCGGGTGGGCAGCCTGGGGGAAACCGGCGCCATCCTCATCCTGCTGGGGGGGCTGTTCCTGATCCTGCGCAGGATCATCACCTGGCACGGACCGGCGGCCATGCTGCTGGGTGTCGCCCTGCCGGCCCTGGTGGCCTGGCTGATCGCCCCCCAGGCCTATCCGGACCCCCTGTACCACCTCCTGGCCGGCGGGGTCATGCTGGGCGCCTTCTTCATCATCACCGATCCGGTCACCTCCCCCAACAGCCCCTGGGGCATGTTCGCCTTCGGCCTGGGCGTGGGCCTGCTGACCTGGATCATCCGAGCCTGGGGTGGCTACCCGGAGGGTGTGGCCTTCGCGGTCCTGCTCATGAACGCCGCCACCCCGGTCATCGACCGCTACCTGAAGCCCCGCATCTACGGCCGAGACCGCCGGGGCCGGCCCCATCCGGCCCGGGAGGCATGATGGACCTGGACCGACTGCGCGCGAGACTGCCCTACCAGGGTCTGCTCCTGGCCGTGGTGGCCCTGGTCACCACCGCAGCCCTGGCCCTGGCGGCACGCACCACGGGCCCCCTGATTGAGGCTGCCGAGGCCCGGGACCTGCAGATTTCCCTGAATCAGGTGCTTTCGATCGAATATGACAACGACCTGGTCCGGGACAGCCTGGACCTGCCCGGTCCCGGCGGCGTCCCGGTCACGGTCTACCGGGCCCGCCGCGAGGGCCGCGTGGAGGCCGTGGTATTCAAGGTCAGCAGCCCCGGCTATGCGGGTCCCATCGTCTGCGTCCTGGGCGTGGACCGGGCCGGGCGCGTCCTGGGGGTGCGGGTGGTCAAGCACACCGAAACCCCGGGCCTGGGCGACAAGATCGAGCCGGCCAAGGACGACTGGATCCACGGCTTCGTGAACACCGCCCTGGGCCATCCGCCTGCGGCGGAATGGGCGGTCAAGAAGGATGGCGGTCGGTTCGACCAGTTCGCCGGCGCCACCATCACGCCCCGGGCCGTGGTCAAGGCGGTCAAGGGCGGCCTGGCGTTCTTTGGGGCGGAAAAGACCCGCCTGCTGGACGAGGAGACGGGATCATGAACTATCGACGCATCAGCCGGGATGGCCTGTGGGACAACAACGTGGTGTTCGCCCAGATGCTGGCCCTGTGTCCCCTGCTGGCCGTCACCAGCACGGCCACCAACGGTCTGGGCATGGGCCTGGCCAGCACGGCGGTCATGGTGGCGTCCAACGTCCTGATTTCGGCCTTGCGTCGCTTCATCAGCACGGAAGTGCGGATTCCCGTCTACATCGTCTTCATCGCCACCCTGGTGACCCTGGTGGACATGAGCCTGAATGCCTGGGCCCACGAGCTGTACAAGGTACTGGGCCTGTTCATCGCCCTCATCGTGGTGAACTGCGCCATCCTGGGCCGGGTGGAGTCCTTTGCCTCCAAGAACCCGGTGCCCGCCGCCGCCCTGGATGGGCTGATGATGGGTCTGGGCTTCACCCTGGCCCTGGTGGCCCTGGGCGGGGTGCGCGAGATCCTGGGCAGCGGCACCCTGTTTGCCCAGGCCAGCCTGCTCATGGGCGAGTCCTTCGGATTCCTGGAAACCACCCTGATACCGGGCTACCGGGGCTATCTGCTCATGATCCTGCCGGCGGGCGGATTCCTGGCCCTGGGGTTCCTGCTGGCGGGCAAGCGCGTCCTGGACCGTCGCCTGGCCGACCGCAGCCGCCGCCTGGTCAACCAGCCGGCGACCGCCTGAGGCCGCCATGCAGGTCGCCATCGCCTATGCCGACGCCACCCAGCAAGCCTGGTTGCGCATCACCGTTCCGGAACCGTGCACGGTGGAACAGGCCATCATCCAGTCGGGCATCCTGCGCCAGTTTCCCGACATCGACCTGACCGAGCAGAAAGTGGGCATCTTCGGCCGACTGGTCAAGCTGGAAGCCCCGGTAAGCGCCGGGGACCGGATCGAGATCTACCGTCCCATCACCGCCGACCCGATGACCGTGCCGCGCCGGGATGGCGTGGAGGAAGACGACTGACCCGCCGGGCAGGATCGGTGCACACGGCATTTCCCCCCGGGCGGTTTGGTCCTATGCTGCGGATATCGGAATTCACATCGGATCAGCCATGGCCGACAACCCACGACTCGACAGGATCGTTCTCGAAGCACGCCGCAACGCCGAGGCACGGGAGGCGGGCTACCGTGCCCGGGCGCTGAAGCTCTTTCCTTGGGTGTGCGGACGCTGTGCGCGCACCTTCACCCATGCAAACCTGCAATTGCTGGAAGTCCACCACAAGAACGGCAACCATCAAGACAATCCTCCCGACGGCAGCAATTGGGAATTGCTCTGCACCTATTGCCACGAGCATGAGCATTCCAAGCTGAAGGATTCAGCCGGCCGGGATGCCCCCGGGAACAACGCGGCACCGGCGACCCACAATCCCTTCGCGGACTTGAAAGCCAAGCTGGCGGAAAAGAAGCCGGGCTGACAGGCCGCCGTTCCGCCGTCCGGGCACGGCAGCACCGGGTGGGGCGGGCTTCAGCCCGCCAAGGTCGGGGGGAGAGCACAACGGCCGGCTGAACCCGGCCCCACGGGGGGCGATGGCAGGGCGCACGCAAGGCCAACCACCGGTGGGGCGGGCTTCAGCCCGCCAAGGCCCGAGGCAAGAGCACAGAAGCTGGCTGAACCCGGCGCTACGCGGGGGTTCTGTCAGGGGCTTGGGCAAGCTGCCGGAGGGTCTGGTCCCCGAACCGCGCCACCAGCTCGTTGCGTACCGGACGCCACTGGCAATGCAGCACGCAGGCGTCGTCGTCGCCGCAGCTCTTGAGCCCGAGCAGGCATTCCTCATCCGCGCCCGGACGGTGAATCTCCCGCAGGATGTCCAGCAGGGTGATGTCCAGGGCGGAGTCCAGCAAGCGGTAGCCGCCATGCTTGCCACGTTGGGCATCCAGCCACCCGGCCCGGCTGAGGGGATGCATGAGCTTGGCCAGGTAATGCATGGGCAGGTTCAGGCTGTCCGCCATCTCCCGCACCATGACGCGCTTGCCTGGGGGTTGCCGGGACAGGTAGATCAATGCCTGGAGGGCATACTGGCCGCTACGGTTCATGAGCATGGCGATGCATCCTCCTGGCGTGTGGTCGTCAGGACAGGACGGCCTGATCCGTGCGCCGGATCTGGTTCAGCCAGGTTTTCTGGCACAGGGCCTTGCGCCGGGCCTCCAGAGTGTCGCGGATGGCCGTGCGCACCTGGTCCAGGGCCAGCTTGCGAGGCGGGATGACCGCCTCGCACAGCAGCAGGTGGAAGCCCAACTCGCTCTGGACGATGCCGCTCAGCTGGCCGGGTTCCAGTTCGAACAGGGCCCGGTCCAGGGCCGGATACAGGGTTCCTGGGACCACTTCCCCCAACAGGCCGCCATGCATGGCGCTGGGACATTCGGAATGTTTCAGGGCCTGCTCGGCGAACCGCCCCGGCGCCTTGGCCAGGCGTTCGGCCACCTGCGCCAGCCGTGCCCGGGCCGAGGCCTCGCTGTTCTCCGGGAATTGCTCATTGACGGTGATCAGGATATGCCGGACGCGGCGGGACTCCGGCTTCAGGAACTGCTCCGGGTGGTAGCGGTAATACAACTCCACTTCCACGTCGCTGACCCGATCCGCCCGGGCGCCGACCTTTTCCAGGACGCCCTCCACCTTCAGTTCCTGCACCAGGGCCTGCTCGAACTCGGCCAGGCCCAGGCCGATGCCGGCCAGATCCTGCAGGAAGGCAAGCTCATCGGCATAGCGGCTGCGTATTTCCTCCAGGGCACTGGCCAGGGTGGGGGCGGGCACCACCACGTCCCGGGCCTCGGGGGCGGCCAGCACCAGTCGCTCCAGGTCTGATTGCCGGAGGGCCAGGGTGCGCACCCGTTGCATCTCGTCGTCGCTCAGGGCCTGGGGTGGCTTGCCGAACAGACTCTGGGAGGTTTTAAGGATCAGATATGGAACAGTCATGGCACAACCCTCAATGATTCAGTCCGGACAGGCCGGCCCGGCATTGTCCAGGGGGGCGAGGACAGACTCCGGCACCTGGAGCACATGGCCCGGGAAATGCACGTGGTAGGCCACTCCGGTGTCGGCATGGCGGAGCACCTTCATCACTTCGCCCTCGGCCCCCAGCGGCACCAGCACTTCGCCATTCACTGCCAGGGTCCGGGCGGCCCGCACCCTTTCCCGGGTCTCGAAGCGGCTGGGCAGCCAGGGCTCGTCCAGTCCGATCAATTCCTCTTCCCGGCAGCCGACGATGCGATCCTGATCCAGGAAATGTACGGTGTAGATGATCTGATCCTGCAGGAACGTGCCCACATTGATGACATGGCCCGTGCTGCCCCGGCGCACCAGCAGGGTGCCGGTGGGCAGGCCGGGGTAGGTGCCGTCGTTGCGCACGTTGCGGGTCACCCGCACCTGGTCGCCGTAGTCGAATCTGGGCTGCATGGCGTCCGCGTTCAGGAGCGCAGGGCGTTGTCGGAACTGTGGCAAGGGCCCTGGTTGCCACAGCCGCAGCCGCCGGCCCCCTGTTCCGGGGCCGGGGCGGCGGTCTCGTGCTTCAGGGTGCCGATGGCGCTGAGGGGCACGAAGGCCGTCTGGGGCTCGTGCATGTGGAAGACTTTGAACACCTTCTCGGTCAGGGCGTCGGAATCCACGAAGTCCTGGTAGGCCCGCGCCAGCAGGCCGGCGTAGACGGTTTTTCGGGCCGCTTCCGCCTCGGGGATCGAGGCTGCCCGGGCGATGTAGTCATGGAACCTTTGCAGGATATGCAGGCGGTTCACCTGAACCACGCGGGGTTCGTAATCGATGCCGAAGTAAATCAGGAAATCCTCCGCGGATTCCAGCTCGTCCAGGGCTTCGTCCAGGGTCAAGTCATCCAGGGTCAGGTCGTCCATCTCGTTCTCCACTTGGGTCAATGTTCAGGCGGCTTCCTCGATCCGGTCCGCCACGGCGTCCACGATGGTTTGCAGCAGCGCCTTGCCGCCGAAGCGGTCATGGCTGTCCAGGTCGATCAGCTTCTCGATCAGGGCGCGGCCCTCGGTCATGCGTCCCAGGCGCAGGTTCACGTAGCCGGTGGCCTTGAGCAGGTGCATGTAGAAACGCAGCAGGCCCATGGAGCGCAGAACCGCCTGGCCCAGCAGATCCGGGTGCAGGTGCGTCCATTGATCGGGAAAGCCCAGGCGCCGGCCCACCAGCAACAAGCCCCGCCGGCCCACCGTCAGGGCCAGTTCCAGACGGTGCTGGTAGAAGTAGTAGCGGTACAGGGCCACCAGCACCAGCAGGGATTCCGGCGCCAGGAAATAAGCCTTGTGCAGCAGGGCCTCCGCCACTGGCTCGCCGTACGCCTGGCTGGCCGCCTGGATCAACCCCGCCACCTCCTCGGCCACCGGCTCATCGAAATACAGCGCGGCCTGATCGAAATCGAGCATGTCCATATTTCAGTTCCGCCCGGCCGGTCCGAAGGAACTGACATCCCCCCCGGGGGGCAGCGAGCGCAGGGAGCGAGGGGGCCGTACCATCTCATACCTTCCTGAACTTGTAAGCGGTGCCGCACAGGTCGTCGGCATCGCAGGCGGCGCATTGGCCGTCCACTGCCTCGCCCCGGGCCTGCAGGGTCTTTTCCAGGACCTCGATGCGTTCCATCAGGCAGGCGATGGCCTTGCCCACCGGGTCCGGGATCAGGTGATGGTCCAGATTCAGGCCCAGGCTGTTGTGATCCGCCGCGTCCAGCCGGGTGACCACCTTGCCGGGGATGCCCACCACGGTCTTGTGGGCCGGTACGTCCTTGACCACCACGGAGTTGGCGCCCACCCGGACCTGTTCGCCCAGGGTGATGGCGCCCAGGATCTTGGCCCCGGCACCCACCACCACGCCGTCCTGCAAGGTGGGGTGGCGCTTACCCTTGTTCCAGGTGGTGCCGCCCAGGGTGACGCCGTGATACAAGGTCACGTCATCGCCGATCTCCGCCGTCTCGCCGATCACCACCCCGGCCCCGTGGTCGATGAAAAAGCGGCGCCCCAGGGTGGCACCCGGGTGGATGTCGATATTGGTCAGCAGGCGCGCCAGCCAGGACAGGAAGCGGGCCGGGTAACGCAGGCCGAAGCGCCACAGGCGGTGGGCGACGCGCTGCAACATGATGGCGTGGACCCCGGGATAGGTGGTGACCACCTCGAAGCGGGAACGAGCCGCCGGGTCGCGCTCGAACACGCAGGCCACGTCCTCCCTGAGCAGGGTGAACAGGCCGGGGAGCGCCGCCTTGTGCGGGTTCAGGCTCATATCCATTCCGCACCGCCCGGCTTGGTCTCGTCCAGGCCGCCGGGGTGGGCGCCGTCAGTAGGGGTCATGGGTCCGTAGGCATCGGCCTCGTCGTCCAGGAAATTGGGCCGGAACAGGACCAGTTCGCCCTTGCCAAACAAGCCGGCCGGATGGAGGGGGGCTGAGTCGATGTGGGTCGGAACGTTCATGCCGGTCAGCTCAATGCATGGGGCTGGGCTCGCCGCGCCCGAACAGCCGCTGATACAGGAACACCAGTTCGTGGTCCGCCGGCGAGCGCTTGGCCTGCTCGGCAAAGGTGCGGATGTCCGGCAGCAGCTCCCGCGCCTCGACGGGGCTCAGGCTCACGCCCATGCGCGCATAGGCGGCCAGGATGCCCCGGGAGCCGGAGTGCTTGCCCAGGACCAGAGTATGTTGGCGGCCCACCTCCCGGGGGTCGAAGCCCTGGTAAGTGTCCGGGTCCTTGAGCAGGCCATCCACATGAATGCCGGCTTCGTGGGTGAAGGCTCCGGCACCGACGATGCTCTTCTGCCAGTGCACCGGCCGGCCCGAGGCTGCCGCCACCGTCTCGGACAGGGCCTGGAAGTGGCTCAGGTCCACGTCGGTCGTCATGCCATAGAGTTTCTTCAAGCCCAGGGCCACCTCTTCCAGGGCGGCGTTGCCGGCCCTCTCGCCCAGGCCATTCACCGTGGTGTTGACGTGGGTGGCGCCGGCCCGGCAGGCGGCCAGGGTGTTGGCCGTGGCCAGGCCCAGGTCGTCGTGGGCATGCATCTCGATCTCCAGGTCGGTGATGCAGCGCAGGCTGGCGAGGGTGTCGTGGACGCCGAAGGGCTCCATGACCCCCAGGGTATCGGCGAACCGGAAGCGGCGGGCGCCGGCCGACTGGGCCGCGTCCACCACCCGCATCAGGAATTCCAGGTCGGCCCGGGAGGCATCCTCGCCGCCGACGATCACGTCCAGGCCCATGTCCAGGGCGCGGGGCACCATGTCCCGGATGTGCTTCAATGCCCAGGCCCGGTCACGCTTCAATTTCTTGGCCAGATGGATGTCGGACACCGGTATGGACAGGTCCACCATGTCCACCCCCATGTTGCGGCAGGACGCCAGATCCCCCGCCTGCATCCGGCTCCAGACCACCAGTCTGGCCTTGAGGCCCAGCCCGGCCACGGCCCGGATGCTGTCGCACTCGCCGTCGCCCATGGCCGGGATGCCCACTTCCAGCTCGGGTACGCCCAGAGCATCCAGGCGCCGGGCAATGTCCAGCTTTTCGTCCAGGGTGAAGGCCACGCCGGCCGATTGTTCGCCGTCCCGCAGCGTGGTGTCGTCGATGATGATGGTCCGGTCTGGCATGGTGTCGGTCCTTACGTGTCTCTCCATGGCAGGGTTACCGCAAGCGACGTGCCAAACACAGAATCATTCTATCCATATGTTTTTATTGAAGTCTTGTGAGCAATGCATGCCGTGTCCACGGAAACAAAGGACCCCATCCGCGCCGCTTCGTCGTATTTGCGACAATGACGTCGGCATTTGTGGGTACGATGGCCGGACCGGCACTTACCATGAAGCCCCCATGTCCATCCCGGCCGCTTATCTGACGGTGATCTTGATCTGGTCCACCACGCCCCTGGCCATCAAATGGAGTGCCCAGGGCACCACCTTCGCCTTCGCCGTGGCCTCGCGCATGGTCATCGGTTTTGCCCTGGCCGGGCTGATCCTGGCCCTGTGGCGGATTCGCCTGCCCCTGCACCGGCGCGCCCGGCAGACCTATTGGGTGGGGGGGCTCAGCCTGTTCGGCGCCATGAGCCTGACCTATTGGGGGGCGCAATACATCCCTTCGGGGTTGGTGTCGGTGCTGTTCGGCCTGGCGCCCATCCTGACCGGCGCCATGGCCACCGTCTGGCTGAACGAGCGGGCCCTGACGCCGGCCAAGCTGGCCGGCATGCTGCTGGGCCTGGCGGGCCTGGCCGTGATCTTCGGCGACAGCCACCAGATGGGGGGTGCCCATGCCCTGGCTGGTGTCCTGGCCTTGCTGGCCGCCGTGCTCATCTATTCCGCCGGCCTGGTCTGGTTCAAGCGCATTGGCGACGACAGCCCGCCCCTGGCCACCACCGCCGGCACCCTGGGGGTCTCGTTGCCCCTGTTTGGCCTGGTCTGGTGGTTGACCGACGGCCAGGCTCCCACCGAGATCCCCGCCCGGGCCGGGGCAGCCATCGTCTATCTGGGGGTGTTCGGTTCGGTGCTGGGTTTTGCCCTGTATTACTACGTGATCAAGCACATGGAGACCGGCAAGGTGGCCCTCATCACCCTGGTCACCCCGGTGCTGGCCCTGCTGCTGGGCAACCTGCTCAACGGCGAACAGGTCAGTGTCCGGGTATGGCTCGGGGCGGCCTGCATCGGCCTGGGCCTGAGCCTGTACCAGTGGCGGGAGCTGAGCGGGGCGCTGGCGCCACGTCCGCCGGCTGACTGATCCCGGGTCGGGGGCGGGTACCGCCTAGCGCTTGCCCCGTCCCCGGGCCGGTGCCCGGGAAGTTCCGCCCGGTCCTCGGCCCGGTGCGCCCCTGGCAGCAGGTCGGCCTGGACCTTTGCCGGGTGCGCCAGCCCGGCCCGGCCCGGCCGGTGGCGGCCGGCGCTTGAGGCTGGCGTTGGCCCGGGACGGGGTTTCCTCTTCCAGTTCCCGGCTGATCTCCAGCACCCGCACCTTCACGCTGCGGCCCTTCAGGGTCCCGTCGCTCAGGCGCTGCTGGGCGGCCTGGGCCAGCGGTCGCGCCACGGCCACATAGGTCACCGTTTCGGTCACCGTGATCCGCCCCACCTGTTCCACCGTCAGACCGGCAGCACCGGTAAGCGCCCCCAGCACATCGCCGGGACGAATCTTTTCCTTGCGGCCGCCCAGGATCTGCAAGGTGGCCATGGGGGGGCGCAGGGGCTTGTCGCTGGCCGGCTTCAGTTCCTCCAGGGGGTGCCAGTCGATCGGCTGGCCCAGGGCCGTGCCGATGTCGGCCACCCGGCGCATCTGGCTCGGCGTGGCCAGGCTCAGGGCCCAGCCCTCCTGATCCACCCGCCCGGTGCGGCCGATGCGATGCACGTACACCTCCGGATCCGGGGTCACGTCCACGTTGATCACCGCCTCCAGCTCCGCGATGTCCAGGCCCCGGGCCGCCACGTCGGTGGCCACCAGCACCGAGCAGGCCCGGTTGGCGAACTGGATCAGCACCTGATCCCGCTCCCGCTGCTCCAGTTCGCCGTGCAGCGCCAGGGCCACGAAGCCGCGCCCGCGCAGCACCTTGAGCAGATCCCGGCACTGCTGGCGCGTGTTGCAGAAGGCCAGGGTGCTCACCGGCCGGTAATGGTCCAGCAGGCGGGTCACCGCCTCCAGGCGCTGGCCGTTGTCGGCCACCTCATAAAAACGCTGGCGGATCTTCTCGCCGGAATGCTGCTCGGTCAGCTTCACCTCTTTCGGCTGGCGCATGAAGGCCGCCGCCAGCTTGGCGATGCCGGGCGGGAAGGTGGCCGAGAACAGCAAGGTCTGGCGCCGCTTGGGACACTGCCGGGCCACCTGGACGATGTCGTCGTAGAACCCCATGTCCAGCATGCGGTCCGCCTCGTCCAACACCAGGGTATTCAGGGCCGCCAGGTCCAGGCTGCCCCGCTGCAAGTGGTCCATCAAGCGCCCCGGGGTGCCCACGACAATGTGGGCGCCGTGCTCCAGGCTGGTCATCTGGGGCCGCATGGGGCTGCCCCCCACCAGGGACAGAATCTTGATGTTGCCCTCGGCCCGGGCCAGCCGGCGCAGCTCCTGGGTCACCTGGTCGGACAACTCCCGGGTCGGGCACAGCACCATGGCCTGGACCACGAAACGGTCCGGCTTCAGGTTCGCCAGCAAGGGCAGCCCGAAGGCCGCCGTCTTGCCGCTGCCGGTCTTGGCCTGGGCGATCAGGTCGTGGCCGGTCAGGGTCAAGGGCAGGCTGGCCGCCTGGATGGGCGTCATGGCGTGGTAACCAAGCTGATCCAGGTTGGCCAGCATGGTCGCCTTCAGCTTGAGGGTGGCAAAGGCCGGGCCGGCAGGCGCGGGGGCCGGAGGCAGGGAAGGGGGGGAGGCAGGTTTTTCAGTCATGCCGGATTATACGGGGCGTGCGTCAACATGGCCTTGGCCTGGGCGATCAGGCCGGGTGCGCAAGCGCTGTTTCCAAGGGTTGCAAGCATTGAGTCACAACGGCCACACGATGAGTAGCAGCGGTACTGATATTGCCGCCACCAGAATTTCCAGCGGGGCGCCCAACTTCCAATAGTCGCCGAAGTGGAAGCCGCCGGGACCCAGGATCAGGGTGTTGTTCTGATGGCCGATGGGGGTCAGGAAAGCGCAGGAGGCACCGATGGCCACGGCCATCAGGAAGGAATCTGCGCTGACGCCCAGCGCTCCGGCGGTGCCGATGGCGATGGGGCACATCACGGCGGCCGTGGCGGCGTTGTTCATCAGGTCGGAAAGGAACATGGTGACGATCAGGATCAGCACCAGGCCGGCCACGGCGTGGCCCTGGGCGACATGGTCGAGCATGAAACGGGCGATGAGCTGGGCACTGCCGGTGGATTCCATCGCGCTGGCCACCGGGATCAGCGCGGCGAGCAGCACGATCACCGGCCAGTCGATGGCCTCGTACACGGCGCGTGGCGATATGGTGCGCAGGGCCATGGAAGCCAGCACCCCCGCCGCGAAGGAAATGGCCGCCGGCAGCAGACCGAAGGCGGCACCCCCGACGGCCAGGGCCATGATGATGCCAGCCTGCCAGGCCTTGCGCCTGTTCGGAATGCGCAGTTCCCGCGTGGCCAGCGGTACGCAGCCGTAATCGGCGGCGAACTCCGAGATCACCTCAGGCGGCCCTTGCATCAAGAGCAGGTCGCCCGATTGGAGCTCAACCGAGCGCAGGCGCTTCATCAAGCGCCGGCCCTGGCGGGATAGGGCGAGCAGGTTCAAACCGTAGCGTGTGCGCAGGAGGATGTCGCTGGCCGACCGGCCGGTTAGAGTGGAACCGGGCAGGATGGCGAGCTCCATCAGGGCGATGTCGCCGGCGCTGACGGTTTTGTCCCTGTCCTTGGCGGATCTTGTGTTCTCCGTCTGGTCTGGAGGCGCATCCTCCGTGTCATCCTCGGTCGTATCCTTGGCGGAGTCGTCCTTGCCCGGTGCTTCCACGGCTTCTTCCAGCTTCAGCCCGAGTATGGACAGTACCCCGGCCAGCGCCTCGGCCTCGGCCTCGATGATCAGTATGTCGCCGGCCCGTACCTTGCGCCCAGGATTGGGGGCCGTCAGGCGGACACCTTGATGGATCATGCCCAGAATCTGCGCGTCGCTGTCAACGAGCGCCGCATCGATCTCGCGCAGGCTCATGCCGACCGCCTTGCCCTCCTCCGGCACCTGTGCCTCCGTGATGTAGGCGCCGGAGTCAAAGCCCTCGATGCCGGTCTGTTGACGTGCCGGCACCAGGCGCCAGCCCAGCGCGGCGACAAAGACGACCCCGGCCAGGGCGACCGCCAGGCCCACCGGGGTGAAGTCGAACATGCTGAAGCTACCCGCGCCGGTCTGGGTACGGAAGCCGGATACGATGAGATTGGGTGGCGTGCCTATCAGCGTAGTCATGCCGCCCAGGATGGTGCCGAAGGCCAGCGGCATCAGCACTTGGCCGGGCGTGAGGTTCAAGCGGCCTGCAAGTTGCATGGCAACCGGCATCAGCAGCGCCATGGCGCCGACGTTGTTCATGAAACCCGACATCATGGCACCCAGGCCGACCAGTGCCGCTATGCTCAGAGTGACGCCGGCCTGGGCGGGCAGGACAGCGCGCGTCAAGGCATCCACCGCCCCCGAGTCCTGCAGCCCGCGGCTCAGCACCAGCACGCACGCTACCGTGATGACCGCCGGGTGGCCGAAACCGGCAAAGGCCTCGCCCGCCGGTACCAGCCCGGCCAGCACGCATGCCAGCAAAGCGCCGGCCGCCACCATGTCGTGGCGCCAGCGGCTCCACAGAAACATTGCCACGGTGGCCAGCAGGATCACAAGTATCAGGAACTGATCGTTTGTCATGGGGGTGTCCGTAACGGTCAGGAATCTTCTGATATTCAGGTTAGCCCCGCGCACGCCGGGAAGCGAAGGCTATGTGCGAGATGTGCCTTTGGCCCTCCAATTTCATTGGGAATCAAAGACAAATGCCAAAGACAAATGGGAGCTGACACGGTTATTCTAAAAGCGGCTGACCCCATTTTGTGCCCTTCGTCATGCGGATTCGGCATGACGTACAGATAACGGAGGAGGAGCAATGAGCAAAGCAATCCATGGGTTTTTGATTCTTGCATTATTCCTGGCGGCTACCGCCTACGCCGACACCCGCGTCTTCTTGTACAACAACACGCTGCAAACGCTGAACCTCGATCTGCGCCAGACCGACACCATCCTCGGTGCCAATCATTGGACCCAGGGCCTGCAGTCAATCGGCCCAACAAAAGCGGATGAGATCCTCTCGATCAAGAAAAGCGGCGGGGTTCGCAACAATGAAACATACGGATTCGAGTTTGACGTATCGGACGGCGCCTCAACCCTTGTTCTCAAAATCCGCATTGAAGGACGTTCTATAGGGCGCAATACCCTCCAGGCCGTCAATGACGATCCTTTTGTCGGCGACCATACCTTGCGAAGCGCCCAGTGGGGAAATCGCACCGTCCAGTATCGGCAGGAGAGGAATGGTGACTTCATGTTCGTCATTGCCGATCCTTCGCAGCCTCTGTTTCGTTTCCCGGTCCAAGACCGTAGCTTGATAAGCGAAGGTAACCGCCTGGATGACCCATTGGCGGGCCCGTTGACGCCGGATATGCGTACCGGGGACCGAAATCGTGGTTTGGGCTATAACTGCCTGTCCTTCGACGGGGCAAAGGCGCCTCCCCATTGTTACGGCGGCCATGAAGGTACCGATTTCATGCTCAAGGGCGGGTTCAAACAGATGGACCGGCCGGGGAATTTCATCGTGGCGGCACGGGCGGGAACAGTGAGGGCGGTCGTGCAGGATTTATTCGACCGTTGCAAAGCCAAGCCCTGGAGCAATGACAGGAATTCGCCGTTCCAGCCAGATTGCAAAGGTAACAACACGGATAGTCTGGATGGAAATCACATCGTCATCGACCATGGCGACGGTGTGTACACCATGTACTACCACTTGAAAACCGGTTCGGCTCTCGTTCGAGAAGGGGATCTGGTGACATGCGGACAGCCGATAGCCAGCATCGGCTCCAGCGGGTTCTCGACAAAGCCCCATCTGCACTTCGAGGTTCTGATGTGTCGGGATGGCGAAACGTGTGATTGGGCGGCCAGCGGTGCTCGCGGCACTGTGTCTGTAAACCCCTACAACGGAGCGTATACCGGCCGTGGCTACTGGACGGACCAGGGGAGCGGCCGGTTGCCGTCGAGTACATGTGCCCCTGGGCAGCCAGTGTATGAGGGGCCCGTCGCCCCGCCCGCCAGAGGTTGCAGGGAGGACACCGACTGCGGTCCGGGCAGCTTTTGCAACAAGCGCTTGGGTGAGAACCGTTGTCTCGCGGACGGCAGCTTTGCCGTGGGCATAGCCTGCTACAAGAACAAGGAATGCCGCTCGGGTAAATGTGAGGGTTCCGGGGATGCACGGCAATGTGTCTGCAACGAGGATGGCGATTGCGCCGATGGGCAGTACTGCAACAAGCGCCTGGGTCAAAACCGCTGCATAGCCATTTCCAACATACCGCTCGGTCAAGCCTGCAGGACCAATGACGAATGCTTGAGCGGCAAATGCCAGGGCTCGGGGACTGCGCGGCAATGCGTCTGCAGCAACAACAGTGACTGTGCCACCGGGGAAGTTTGCGATACGCGTCTCGGCAAGAATCGCTGTCTGGCCAATGCCAGCCTGCTGCTCGGTGACCGATGTGAAGCCAACAGCGAGTGTGCCACCGGCAAATGCCAAGGCACGGGGAGTGGGCGGCAATGTGTCTGCAACTCCGACAATGACTGTGGCATCGGACAGTACTGCAATAACCGGGCAGCAAAAAATCGATGTTTGGCGGATGCCAGTTCGCCCATTGGCGCCCCCTGCAATAAAAACAGGGAGTGCGTCTCCAACAAATGCCAAGGCAGCGGTGACGACCGCGCCTGTGTGTGTGCCAGCGATAACGATTGTGGCTCCGGACAGCGCTGCAAGCAGAGAATTGGCAAGAACCGATGTGAGTAGTCTGCCGTCAAGCCAGGGTCAGACAAGGATTGATCATTCATCCTGTCGCGCCGATGATGACGGTGCATGTTGCCGCCGGGCCCCGCGTAACTTCACATGCGGGGTCCCCTTTGATCCGGCCGGATGTCCAACCGCGACAAGCCACCCCCGGGAGTGTGTTCATGAACCACGAAAACCACATTGCCATGCTGATCGACGCCGACAACAGCCCGGCAAACAAGATCGAGGATGTCCTGGATGAACTGGCCAACCATGGCGTGATAGACATCCGGCGCGCCTATGGCAACTGGAAGAGCCCCGGCCTGGCCGGCTGGGAAAAGGTGCTGCACGAATATGCCATCCAGCCCATCCAGCAGTTCGCCTACAGCAAGGGCAAGAATGCCACGGACATGGCCTTGACCATCGACGCCATGGACCTGCTCTATACCAAGCAACTCCAGGGCGTGGCCCTGGTTTCCAGCGATTCGGATTTCACGCCCCTGGTCATGCGCCTGCGCGCCAACGGGCTCAAGGTATTCGGCTTTGGAGAAGAAAAGACGCCCATGCCCTTTGTGAATGCCTGCTCCCGCTTCCTGTACCTGGAAAGCTTTGTCCCCCAGGCGGATGTCGCCGGAAGCGGGCCGGTGGCGCCGCCGGCCCGGCGATCGGCCAAGGAACTGAAGGGGGACGCGAAGCTCATGGCCCTGCTGCGCAATGCAGTGGCATCGGCGGCCGACGACAACGGCTGGGCGCATCTGGGGGCCGTGGGCAACCACATCGCCAAGCAGGCGTCCTTCGATCCACGCAACTACGGCTTCGCCAAACTGGGCGACCTGTTCGCCGAGATCGACCTGTTCACCACGGACAAGCGGGACAAGGGCCTGTACATCCGCGATAACCGCCGGCCGCTGGACAGCCCCTGACCCCCGGTCTTGGGGTCAGGTTGGATGCGGTGGGGCCGGCTTCAGCCGGCCGACGCACCATGGCTGGTGAAGCGGCATCACCGACTGAAGCCCTCTCGCCGGTCGGCCGATGTTGGCCGGCTGAAGCCGGCCCTACAGGACAAGGGCTGGAGGGCGGATGGGCCGGATGTCTACCGGGTCACGCATAAACCGGCGCAAACGCCTTCTCCGGTTCCTCGGCCGGACCGTTTTCTCCCCAGTAGGGCGACAGCTTGCGCAACTGCGCGATGATCTCGGGCACAACCTGGATGACCCGGTCGACCTCGGCTTCGGTGGAATAGCGCGACAGGGAGAAGCGGATCGTGCCGTGGGCGGCGGTGTAGGGGATGCCCATGGCGCGCATGACGTGGCTGGGTTCCAGGCTGCCGGAGGTACAGGCCGAACCGGACGACGCGGCGATGCCGAACTTGTTGAGCAGGAGCAGGATGGCTTCGCCTTCGATGAATTCGAAGGCGATGTTGCTGGTGTTGGGCAGGCGGTTGGTCACGTCGCCGGTGGCGAAGGCGCGCGGTACTTTGGCGAGGATGCCGGCTTCCAGCTTATCCCTGAGCCGCTTCACCTCGGTGTTCTCAAAGTGCATGTGCTGCATGGCCTGCTCGCAGGCGAGGCCGAGGGCGACGATGGAGGCGGTGTTCTCGGTGCCGGCGCGGCGGCCGCGTTCCTGGTGGCCGCCTCTCAACAACGGCCGGAAGCGCACACCGCGTTTCAGGTAGAGCACGCCGATGCCCTTGGGCGCGTGCAGTTTGTGGCCGGACAGGGAGAGCATGTCGATCTTGGTGTTCTTCAGGTCGATGGGCACCTTGCCCACGGCCTGCACTGCGTCGGTGTGGAAGGGGATGCCGGCGGCGTGGGCCATCTCGGCCATCTGCTCGACCGGGAACAGGGTGCCGGTCTCGTTGTTGGCCCACATGACGGAGACAACCGCGACCTTGTCGGTGAGCAGCTTCCGGTATTCGTCGAGGTCGAGGCGGCCCTTCTCGTCGACCTTGAGGAAGTGGGTCTTGTAGCCTTCCTTTTCCAGGTGCGTGCACAGGGCCAGCACGGCCGGGTGCTCGATGCTGGTGGTGATGATTTCCTTGCGCTCCGGGCTGGCGCGCAGGGCGGAGAGGATGGCGGTGGAATCCGACTCGGTGCCGCACGAGGTGAAGATGATCTCGGATTCGTGCTCGGCGCCGAGCAGTTCCTGCACCTGCATGCGCGCCTTCTTGATGGCCAGGCCGACCTTGTTGCCGAAGCTGTGCATCGACGAGGGGTTGCCGAACTGAGCAGTGAAGAAGGGCAGCATGGCTGCGACCACGGCGTCGTCAACGCGGGTGGTGGCGTTGTTGTCGAGGTAGATGCCGTCCATATCGGTTTCCTTTCTTTCCATTCACACCCCCCTCGGCGGGGGAGGGTTGGGAAGGGGTGAAGCGCTTGCTCAAGTTGAACCGGCTTATCCACCCTCTCCCTGGCCCTCTCCCGTCGAGGGAGAGGGGACACAAGGGGTCTCAAACGTGGCTGGCGGCGCGGGCGTAGGACCCTGCACGGCTGGGCACCACCTTGACGAACTCGCCCAGGTCCTCGATCAGCTTGGCCTGGATGCCCTGAAGGGTCTGGGCTTCCATCTGGCAGCCGGAACAGGCGCCGATCATGTTGACGTAGATGGTCTTGCCGTCCACGTCCACCAGCTCGATGTCGCCGTGGTCGCGCTGCAACTGGGGCCGGATGCCGTCCAGGATCATCTCGATGCGCTTGATGCGCTGCAGGTTGTTCATCTTGCCCGGTGCGGGTTTGCCAGCCGCTTCTTCCTGGAGCACCACGGCGTGGGGATTGAAGGTCTCGCCCCGTTCGGCCAGCACCTTGGATAGGATTTCCTCGATTCCTTCGTGGCAGGAGGAACAGCCGCCGCCGGCCTTGGTGTAGTTGATCACATCCTCCACCGAGGACAAGTTGTTGGCCCGCACCGTCTCTTCGATCAGCACCGCGTCGATGGCGAAGCACTTGCAGATCAGGGCGCCCTCTTCATGGTCGTCCTTCCACTCCTCGCCCCGGTAGTTGGCCACGGCGGCCTGGAGGGCCTCCCGGCCCATGACCGAGCAATGCATCTTCTCGGGGGGCAGACCGTCCAGATAGTCGGCGATGTCCTGATTGCTCACCTTAAGGGCCGCGTCCAGGGTCATGCCCTTGATGATTTCGGTCAGGGCGGAAGATGACGCAATGGCCGAGCCGCAGCCGAAGGTCTGGAAGCGGGCATCCCGGATGGTCTCGGTTTCCGGGTCCACCTTGAGCATCAGGCGCAGGGCGTCGCCGCAATTGAGGGAGCCGACGTCACCGACGGCATTGGCATCCTCCAGCGCACCCGAGTTGCGCGGGCTGAAGAAGTGTTCCTTGACCTTGTCAGAGTAGTCCCACATGGCCGTGCTCCTTATGGGGAAGTATCAAGCGGAGAAAGAGGAACCGCACGCGCACGAACTGGACGCGTTGGGGTTCACGAACTTGAAGCCGGAGCCTTGCAGGCTTTCCACGAAGTCCACCGTGACGCCGTCCAGCAGGGGCGCCGAGAAGGGGTCCACCAGCAGGGTGACACCATCGAACTCCATCACCAGGTCGTCCTCGGCGGCGGTTTCTTCAAGACGCATGCCGTACTGGAAGCCGGAGCAGCCGCCGCCGGAGATGGCCAGGCGCAGTCCGGCCACGGGGGAGGCATTGCCCTTGATGAAGCGGTCGATGGCGGTGCGGGCGTTGGGGGTGAGGGTAATCATGGGGGTTCTCCTGGTGATCGACTGTGCGTACCCTCACGCAAGCCCCATGCCAGACCCAGGAAACGGGCTAACCCAATGTATTCATTGATTAAATGGACTGTCGCCCAAGGCATGGGCCTGTTCCGGAGCCCACGCGCCCGGCGCCTTGTAGGCTTTGCAACAGTCCGGCGCGGCTGACCGGGGCTGCTGCCCGGGTCAGCCGGCGCGGGTCAGGCGCCCATGTCGATCACCGTGGCCTGGACGTAGACCCGGCCATTTTCCTGGAAGCCCGCCAGGCTCACCCGCACGGGGAAGCTGGAGCCGTCCTTGCGCACGCCGTGGAGCTCCGATCCCGCGCCCATGGGCCGGATCACCGGGTCCTCCAGATAGGCCTGGCGCAGCTTGGCGTGGCCGCCGCGCTGGGCCTCGGGCACCAGCTTTTCCAGGGACTGGTTGAGCAGCTCGCCCGGGCCGTAGCCAAACATCCTTTCCAGGGCCGGATTGGCCATCTCGATGGCGCCCTGGTCGTCCACCACCAGCAGGCCGTTGGGGTTGGTCTGCATCATGAGCTGCAGCCGGGCCTCGATCTTCTGGTGCAGGGCTTCCACCTGCTTGCGTTCGGAAATGTCGGCCACGAAGGCATCCACGAACAGCTTGCCCTCTTCGTGGAACGGACTCAGGCTGATCTCGATGGGGAACAGGCTGCCGTCCTTGCGCTGGCCCATCAGCTCACGCCCGTGCCCCATGGGCCGGGCCACCGGGTTTGCCATGTAGCTCCTGAGGAACTGGCCGTGGTGGGGGCGGACCGATTCCGGCAGCAGGATATCCATGGGCTGGCCCAGCAGCTCCTCGGTCCGGTAGCCGAACATGGCCGCCAGGGCCGGATTGACCAGGGCCATGACGCCCTTTTCGTCCACCGCCAGCAAGCCGTTGGTGTTGGCCTCCACCACCAGCCGGAAGCGTTCCTGGGCCTTGCTCAGGGCCAGGGCCGATTCCGCCTCGGCATGGGCCCGGGCAGCCTCGGAAACGGCCCGGGCACGGCCCAGCACCGACCGGGCCAGCCAGGCGGCCAGGGCGCCGTACAAAACCAGCAGCAACACGGTGTAGATCCCCACGGTTTTCCAGGCATTGCCGGCAAAGTGATCCAACTGGTCCCGGGGTACATGGGTCACCACCCACCAGTGGGGGATGTGGCGGGCATCCCGGCTGTCGTCCACCTTGAGGGGGTAAACGGTACTCCAGGTCCAGAGCCCGTCCTGGAGGATCTCCTGTCCGGACGGCAGGGCCGAGATGGCCGACCACGCCTCGGGGAAACGGGTGCCCAGGGTGTCCTCGCGTCCCAGGGCGAAACCCCATTCCCGCTCGGGATCGGTACTCTTGAGCCAGTAGCCCTCGCTGTTGAGCAGCATGGCCCGGTCCCGGGCTTCCACCAGGCTGATGGTGAAGGCGTCCAGCAGGCGGGTGGCCGCCACATTCAGGACCAGGACACCCCGGGCCTGGCCGTCCGCGCCATGGATGGGGGTCGCCAGGCGCAGCACCGGCTTGTAGGGACGCTCCACCTCGCCATGTTCCACGTTCAGGTCCAGGGGCGAGATGTAGATTTCACCCGGCTTCAGGGCCAGGCTTTCCTTGACGTAGGCCGTACCCGCCCGGGCCTGCAACTGATCTCCGCCCACGGCCACGGGCTGGCCATCCACATTGTTTACCCGGACCACCTCCTGGCCGGCGGCATCGATCCAGCGCACCTTTTCGTAGAGATCGTTGTAGGCCACCAACCTGGAAAACAGTCCCTCCAGGCCGCCCAGGGCCGCCAGACTGCCTGTTTCCGCCACCTCCCGGACCAGGGGTTCCGAAGCCAGCCGGCGCAACTGGGCCAGGGGAACACGCAACTCGTCGTCCAGACGCCGCACCCCCATGACCACATTGCTGATCTCGCTGGACCGGGTCAGGGACATTTCCTCCTGGACGCGCTCGTTGCCCACGTACCAGGCACCCCCCAGGATCAGGAGTGCCACGGGCAAGAACAAGGTCAGGAACAGACGCCAGGGAAACCCTTGCGGGGCAGATGCTTGATGATCCAGGTCGAACATCACGGACTCCTTCTCCTTTTTCCATCCAGAGGATGGTGTTGTATGTCTCCAGCCAACACGTATTCCGCATCCCGCTCTTGTCTACGAGGTGGCCATCCGTGGGGACGATGGGCCCGGGTATGGGTAGGACTGCTCTGCCTATGGCCACATGGTACACATTACCCGAGTATTCCGCACTGGTATTCCGGTCATCGGACATCGTCCAGGACAGCCCAGGCCAGGGACCCTCCGCCTGGCCCGGCTCTTGCTGGTGGTCATGGCGTACCCATCACAAAGGAAAACACCATGGCCCGCATCGGCATCTTCTTCGGCAGCAATACCGGCAATACGCGCAAGATCGCCAAGATGATCAAGCGCCGCTTTCCCGACCCGGCATTGTTGGCCGACCCCCTCAATGTCAACAAAGCGACACCCGACATGCTGGCCGGCCACAGCCACCTCATCCTCGGCACACCCACCCTGGGCGAGGGCATCCTGCCCGGCCTGGAAGCAGACTGCCAGAACCCGAGCTGGGCCGAGTTCCTGCCACAACTGGCCAGCGTGGATTTCACCGGCAAGACCGTGGCGCTCTACGGCCTGGGCGACCAGGAGAAGTACCCCGAGAATTTCTGCGACGCCCTGGGCCAACTTCATGACTTCGTGGTGGCGCGCGGCGCCCGCGTGGTGGGCGCCTGGCCCACCGACGGCTACGACTTCATCGCCTCCACAGCCGAGCGGAACGGCGAATTCGTCGGCCTGATCCAGGACCTGGACAACCAGAAGATGCTGCTGGAAGCCCGCCTGGAAGACTGGCTGAAGCTGATCGGGCCGGAATTCGGGTTGCCGCTGTAAGGGCCTGGCGCGGCGCGTGGACGGTGACGCTCAGGACATCGCCGAAACCTGCTTCTCGTGCAATTCACACTAATCGGCCTTTGCGGCCGTTGGACATGGCCAGAATGAACGGCCGGTATACCGCAGGTTGCAGTCGTTGATGTAGAGCGAATGTGTGATTGCAAGCCCTGCCCCCGCTCTCGCTGGGAGTCAGCGAATCTTCTTTCTGGCAGGTGGCACGCGCATGATTCCTTCCAAGGATCAACTGGAGGACAACCGGATTATTCGTTTCCGTAAACTATGGCCTGGTCTGTCTGTGCTGCTTTGTCATTGCAATCGTCGCCACGCTACCCAACCCAGTAACAAACCAATGATCCCGAGGCCCCACGGAGTCATACTGGGTACCGACTGGGGAGTCGAGACCACTGCATTGCCGGGACGAACAGGCCAGACATATAGGGTGTTACTGACCTTATTGTTGCGGTCCTGGTAACCGAGTATGGTAGAGAAACTCCATGCAGCGGAGGGGATCGGCAAATGCACCGTACTCGACCAGTAAAAGAAAGATTTCGCATTGGTAAAGGGGGCTGCATTGTCAAAGCAGTGAGCAGGCGATTGCTCATTTCCGGTTGTTGTTCCAGTCGCAGGTGGATCGAAGCAATTGCTGCCCACATCACCGCCTGTCGTCCCCGTGCCGTTATCATTAGGATTATTCAGGCTGACATTGAACAAGTGTGCCAGTTCATTACCAACCGCGCGGCAGTTGTACCCACCACGCTGTTCTGGCCAACTCGGTGAATTATCTACAGCAATCACGCTTTCACACGTGGTATCCGGTTGAACCGCTGTTGCTGGCTGACGCCAGTCAGCGTAGCCAAGGTATCCTCCGCCACTATTAAGGTGGGCTATCCATGCTTCGGCATCGTTCCATGTCATGCGACCATTGTTGCTACAAATCGTGACTGCGGTCTGATCCACCGGTGGATTGACTGATCCTTGCCAACTGGTGAACTTGGCATGATTAGCATCACACAGGGTTTTGAAGCTGTTGGCATCTCTCATCCATGTGATGTTTTGCGTTGTGTCATTGATCAGGTCACCACCCACCGGATTTAGTGCTGCATGGCTTAGGTTGATCAGCCCAATTGCCCCAGCCAATAAAAACGTTACTTGGTTCATGAAACTCTCCTAATGACGCCGAATGTTGTACTTGAGAGGGGAATAATACCTGATGCAAACCTCGTACACTCGGGCTCTCAAAAGGCCAAATAAATAGGAAAATCCCGTCTGCTCATAATTGAAGGTCCGTTGCCCGCGAAGCATATGCCGTTCAGTCAGCTACGGCCGTATGGCCGCTATGGCCGAGAAGGACTCAGTCAATCGAAGGCTGCACAGCAGAACGACACGAGCCCGGCTATTGGGCCAGGGCTATCAAGAACGTTCTGGGTGTGTCGTCGCTTGCCGGCATGCCCATCACCTTGCTGGACCCATGGATTAGCCGATGGGGCAACCCATCGCGTTTGTTCATTGTGTGAATGATTGCAGCTTCAATATCTGCCACTCGCCTGCAAACAGGGCCGTGTCGCGCTCAATCATAGGCGGGCAGGGTGGTGATGCGGGTGTCCTCCAGGGGCATGCCGATGGCGTAGTGGTAGACCACCTGGTATCGGTCGTCCTCCAGGCCCAGGAGTTCGTGGTCGGCATCGTCGAAGAAGCAGCCGATGCCGGTGCCGCGCCAACCGGCCGCTTCGGCTTCCAGGGTGAGGCAGTGGCCCTGCATGCCGGCTTCCCAATGGAGGTGGCGCCAGGCTGCCGGGTCGGCTTCGATGGGCAGGGCGAACTCGGCCACGAACATGAAGGCGACGGCGCATTGGCTGGCGATGTCCTGGTGGCAGGAGACGGTTCGGGCCACCCGCTCGGCCCGGGCGGCGACCAGGCGGTACAGGGGCAGTTCCGGATCGGCCGGTGTCCAGTTGAAATCGCCCCGCATGTCAGCACCCAGGCGGCTCAGGCCGGACTCGGAGCGGGGCAGGAAGTACAGTCCGGGCTCCAGGCCTTCGACCCGATGCACCATCAGGACGGGGTGGACCCGGGCCGGCCGGCTCCAGAGGGACCAGACGGGCGACCCGCCGGTCAGCAGGCTGGCCAGCAGCCGACGGAACAGGGCATGGGGCATGATGGATACGCCATCGAAGGCCTGGGCGCTGCGGCGCTTGAGGATGACGGCGCTAGCGGGCATTCCGGCGGCCGTCCGGTCGGGTTCGATGCGCACCCCGGGTGCCGGGTTTTGCTCTGCCCCGGCTTGCCCGGACATGGGCTCGCTGCGGGTGGCCCGGGCCACGTCGTCGATGACGGGCCAGGTATATTCGGGATTCGGGTCCAGCCGGCTGGGCAGGCCGCTCCATTCATCCCAGTCCAGGGGCGGCAGTGGGGCGGCGCCCGAATCCTGGCCGTGCATGGCGATGATGACTTCGGCTTCTTCGGCTTCCACTCCGTCGAAATCCTGGCTCCGGTCCAGGCCCAGGCAGTGGGCGGTGGTGGCATGGTCCAGGCTCACCAGCCGGGGTCGCCAGCCCATCAGGGCGGCCGCGTAGGCCAGGGCGGCCAGCACGTGTCCCATGTCCAGCTGGCAGTAGCGGAAGGCGCGCTCGCCATACTTCCACGCTTCCCGCCAGGGGATGGAGGAATAGCCCAGCCAGAGGCCCGGGGTTTCCGATGCGGTCAGGCTGCTGGCCCGCCATTCCAGGCTGTGGTTGCGGGCCTGGTAGTGGTACAGGCCATCGGCCAGGCCATCCACCCAGTAGGCGATGACCCAGGTTTCGGTGGGGTGCAGGTTGCCGGAGGAGGGATGGGCGCGCAGGGCCCACTGGCTCTCGCCATAGCGTTTCCAGGCGGTGATGGCACTGCTGAGCTGGAGCAGGTTGCCCAGGTGGGCCACGTCCAGGGGCTGGGACGGGGGCGCGGCGTCGGCGCCCGGCGCGGCCGGGGCGACCAGCTCGGCCCAGGCGGTGGACAGGGTCTGGGCGGTCCGGGGCAGCAGATAGTGGCGCGTGCCCAGCCATTCCCGGAAGGCGGCGGGCTGGCGGTCCCAGTCCAGGTGAGAGGGACCGGAGGCGTAGCGGTCCAGGTGATGCTTGGTGCGCTGGTGGTAGGCCCGGGCGGCGTCGGCCTGCTGCGATTGGGTCATGGCGATTGGGTCATGGCGATTGCGTCATGACTCGGGCGGGCGGTAGGCCAATTCCTCGGCCAGGCAACCAAAGGGTTCCGCCAGCCCGCCGTCGGGGCCGGTCTCGAAACTGACCAGATAGATGTCCTCGTCGGGGGCCGCCTCGGGATGTCCCACGTTCACCACCATGCCCCGGGTGCCGGCGGCGGCCAGGAGCGTGCCCGGCAAGGCGCCCGGAATGGCGCTCTCGCCGGTTTCTTCCACGGGATCATTGAGCAGGTCCCGGGTGGCATATACCAGGTCTCCGGCATTGAATCGACTCATGGCTCTCCTTGGTATCAGCCCAGCAGGGCGGCATAGGCACGACGCAGCAATTCCAGCTCCGCCGCCATGCAATCACGGGTTTCGGTGATGGCGACGAAGCGGGCTCCCAGCGCCTCTGCCAGGGCAAAGGGCGGGTCCACGGTATTCAGTGTAGCCAATTGCACGGCAATGGGGCCATCGGGCGTCTGGACCGTGGCCTTGAATTCCGCTTCCGGCTGCAGCGCGCCACTGTCCAGGCCCAGGTGAGATTCGGCGACACGCAGCCAGGCATTGGGGTGATAGTGAAGCACGGTATCAGCGGTGTCGTCCGGCGCCACCACCGACAGCGGGGGCAGGGGGTCGAAGGCGCACAGGCCATGGGGGAAGCGCAGGAAGCGAAGCCGGGCGCTGGTGTTCTGCTTGTGGGCCAGGACCAGGCGCAGGTCGGCAGGCAGGCCGGCGTTCATACCATGGCCAGCACGCGGGGTTCGGCCTTGATCTCCTCACCTCGTCCCCAGACTGTGACCGACTCGATGAACCAGCCCCGTTTGTAGGGATGGGGGACGCAGAGGTCATATTCGGCATAGAAACTGCCATCGCTGTTGAAGATCATCTTGCCGACCCGTTCACCCCGGGCATTGCGCCAGGTGCCTTCATGGCCCGCCAGGCCATTGGCCGGATCGACCACCGTCTGGAACATCAGGCCCTGCCAGAGGATGTCGGGCAGCTTGTCCACCGTGACGAACTTGATGGCCTCGCCCCGCAGCACTTCCACCAGGCGACGGGCGGTCACGACCAGGGGCTCGGGCAGGGCGTCGTTCATGGTCGCTGCTACCAGACGTCAGGGGGGGCCATCAGCCGGGCCACGGGGGTGCCGCCCAGGAGATGTTCATCGAAGATGGCCGCCACGTCCTCCTTGGTGACCCCGCTGTAGAACACGCCCTCGGGATAGACCAGGATGTTGGGGCCCTGGCCGCAGGGGCCGATGCAGCCCGTGGCCGTGATCTGCACCGTGTCGAAACACTGGCGCTGCTGGAACTGGAACAGGACCTCGTCCATCACCTGGGCGCAGCCCTTCTCGGAGCAACTGCCCCGGGGGTGGCCAGGGGGTCGGGCCTGGGTACAGACGAAGACGTGTTTGGATGGTCGGGGCATGGGGTACCTCTGAGATTGAGTGACAAGTGACAAGTGACAAGTGACAGGTGACGAGTGACGGGTGACGGGTGACGAGTGACGAGTGACGAGTGACGAGTGACGGGTGACGAGTGACGAGTGACGAGTGACGGGTGACGGGTGACGGGTGACGGGTGACGGGTGACGGGTGACGGGTGACGGGTGACG
>DYHB01000259.1 GCA_020724415.1 Thiobacillus sp. | reverse complement strand
CAACAAGCGCCGCTCGTGCGAGATCGCCGGCGTGGCGGACCTGGCCCACGATCTGCCGGAGGATACCTCCCAGGAGGCCTTGCTGGCCCTGATCGACCGGCTGAATGCCGATCCGGACGTGGATGGCATCCTGGTGCAATTGCCCCTGCCGGCCCACATCGATCCGGACACCGTCATCGAGCGCATCGACCCGGCCAAGGATGTGGATGGCTTTCACCCCTACAACCTGGGTCGCCTGGCCCAGCGCCGCCCCACCCTGCGCCCGTGCACGCCCTACGGGGTGATGCGGCTCCTGGCCACCACGGGGGAGACCCTGAAGGGCAAGGAGGCCGTCATCGTCGGGGCCTCCAACATCGTCGGTCGCCCCATGGCCCTGGAGTTGTTGATGGCCAATTGCACCATTACCGTCTGCAACAGTTCCACCCGCGACCTGCCGGCCCATGTGGGCCGGGCCGACATACTGGTGGCGGCCGTGGGCCGGCCCGAGATGATCCGGGGCGAGTGGATCAAGCCCGGTGCCTTGGTGGTGGACGTGGGCATCAACCGGTTGCCGGACGGGCGCGTGACGGGGGATGTGGATTTTGCCGGCGCGCGGGAACGGGCAGCGTGGATCACCCCGGTACCCGGCGGCGTGGGCCCCATGACCGTGGCCACCCTGCTACAGAACACCCTGGAGGCCTGCATCGCCCGCCGCCCCTGAGATCGACGTGGCGTCAAGCCATGCAGGTCAGGCAAGCCAGCGCTGGATGCAAGCCATGTCCACCTGCCCTGTCTCGGGGACATCCAGGCGGGTAAAGGGCTGTCCTGGCTCGCCCAGATCGGAAAGCACGGCCAAAGCCCCGTCGAAGCGGTGGTCCCGGGTGTAGTCGTTGACCGTGACGATGGTGCGCAGCCCCGCTCCTTGCGCAGACTTGATACCGTTTTCCGAATCTTCGAAGGCCAGACACGCTTCCGGCGTCAGGCCCAGTTGAGCCATGGCCCAGACATAGATATCGGGCGCCG
>DYHB01000127.1 GCA_020724415.1 Thiobacillus sp. | reverse complement strand
AGCAGGGCGCTGTCCCGACCTTGGGCCAGCATCTTTTCCATGTTGTCCAGTGTGCTCATTTTCTCCAGAAGGCGGGGGTGAGTACCACCAGCAAGGTAAACAGTTCCAGCCGTCCGAGCAACATGGCGAAGGTGCAGACCCAGGTCTGGAAGTCCGTGAGACTGGCGAATGTGGTGGAGGGGCCTACCTGGCCCAGCCCCGGGCCGGCATTGTTGATGGTGGCGATGATGGCGGTGAAGCCGGTCAGGACGTCCAGGCCGGAGAAGGACATGACGAAGGACAGGATGATGATGGAGGCCACGTAAATGAACAGGTAGGCCAGCACGGCAAAGATGATCTTGTTGGGGATCAGGGTCTCCCCCAGGCGCAGGGGGATCTGGGCGTGGGGGTGGATGAGGAGTTGCAGCTCCCGATAGACCTGCTTGTAGAGCAGGATGGCCCGCATCATCTTGATGCCCCCGCCCGTGGAGCCGGCACTGGTGGAGAAGCTGCACAGGAACATCAGCCAGAGGCCGGCAAAGAAGGGCCAGTTGCCGAAATCGTCGTTGGCGAAGCCCAGGGTCGTGGCCATGGAAACGGTGTTGAAGGCGGCATAGCGCAAGGCGGTCGGGAAATCCAGGTAATAGTCGCGCAACCAGAGCAGTACGGCGAGGGCGATGCAGCTGATGAGAATGGTGCCCAGCAGCCAGCGTATCTCGGGATCCAGCCGGTAGGGTGCCAGGCTGCGATTGCGCAGGACCAGGAAATGGGTGGCAAAGTTGATCGCTGCCATAAGGGCGAAGGCCATGGCAGCCATTTCAATGGCCACGGAGTCAAAGTGGCCCAGGCTGGCATCGTGGGAGGAAAATCCCCCCAGTCCCATGACCGAGAAGGCGTGGATGACGGCATCCATGACATCCATGCCCAGGGCCCAGAAGGTTCCCATGCAGGCCAGGGTGAGGAGAATGTAGACGACCCACAGGCCCTTGGCGGTTTCCGTCATCCTGGGGGTGAGCTTCTGGTCCTTCATGGGGGTGGGGGTCTCGGCCTTGAACATCTGGCGGCCCCCGACGCCGATCAGGGGCAGGATGGCGACCACCAGCACGATGACGCCCAGGCCACCGATCCAGTGCAGCTGGGTGCGCCAGACATTGATGGAAACGGGCAGGTCATCCAGGCCCGAGAGCAAGGTGGAACCGGTTGCGGTCAACCCGGAGGTGGCCTCGAAATAGGCGTCGGTGAAGGACAGGTCCGGCAACTGGAACATCAGGGGCAGGGAGGCGAAGCCCGGCAACAGGGTCCAGACCAGGACCACCAGCAGGATGCCGTCCCGCTTCTTGAGCTCCCGCTTCCAGCGCCTGCCCAGGAGCCACAGCAGCAATCCGCTACCGATGGTGATGAGGGCGGCCTCGTCATAGGCCAGCTCGGCGCCATCATTGAATGCAAGGGAGATGAAGAGCGGAAAGAGCATGGAAAGCCCGAACACGGCGATGATCATGCCCAGGACATGGAGCAAGGGAAGCAGGCGGTAGACCATCAGAAGAAGCCCAGGCCCACCTGAAACAGTTTTTCCACCTTGGGAATCAGGCGCTTGTTGGGCACGAACAGGACCAGGTGGTCTTCGGGTTCGATGACAGTGTCGTGGTGGGCGATGATCACGTCATTGCCACGCAGGATGGCGCCGATGCTCACGCCCTCGGGCAGGCTGATTTCCTCGATGCTGCGGTTGATGAGCTTGGAGGACCTGGCATCGCCATGGACCACCGCCTCCAGAGCCTCGGCGGCCCCCCGGCGCAGGCTGTGCACCACCGCCATGTCGCCCCGGCGGATATGGGTGAGCAGGGGGCCGATGGTGGCCTGGGCGGGGGACAGGGCGATGTCGATCTCGCCACCCTGGAGCAGGTCCACATAGGATGCCCGGTTGATCAGGGCGATGACCTTGCGGGCGCCGAGCCGCTTGGCCAGGAGGGAAGACATGATGTTGTTTTCCTCATCGTTGGTCAGGGCGCAGAACACGTCCATGTCCTCGATGTTTTCCTGGACCATCAGGTCTTCGTCGGTGCAGTCGCCGGTGAGGACCAGGGTGTGCTTGAGCATCTGGGCCAGGCGCTCGGTGCTCTTCTTGTTATGGTCGATCAGCTTGACTTCGTAATCCAGCTCCAGGCTGCGGGCCAGGCGCTGGCCGATGTTGCCGCCGCCGGCGATCATGACCCGGCGCACGCTGCGGTCGGATCGGCGCATCTCCTTCATGACCGCACGGATGTTTTCCGTGGCGGCGATGAAGAAGATCTCGTCGCCATCCTGAATCACCGTCCGGCCTTCCGGGACAATGGTGCGATCGCGCCGGAAGATGGCTGCCACCCGGGCATCCAGTTTGGGCAGGTGCTTGCGCAGGTCGCGCAGCTCGTGGCCCACCAACGGCCCGCCGGCCCGGGCCCGCATGGCGACCAGTCGGGCCCGGCCGGCTCCAAAATCCACCACCTGGAGGGCCTCCGGGTAGTCGATCAGTTTGCGCAGGTAGTCCGTGATCTCCTGTTCCGGGGCGATCACGTGGTCCACGCTGAAATTGTCCGGCCCGAACAGATCGGGGTGGTTCATGTAATCCGTGGAGCGGATGCGGGCAATCTTGGTGGGGATGTTGTACAGGGTGCCGGCCAGCTTGCAGGCGACGATGTTGGTCTCGTCATTGAGGGTGACGGCCACCAGCATGTCGGCGTCCTCGGCCCCCGCCTGGCGCAGTATGGAGGGGTGCGACGCCGGTCCGCGCACGGTGCGCAGATCGAACCGGTCCTGCAGCGCGGACAGCTTTTCCTCGTCCACATCCACCACGGTGAGGTCATTCCCCTCCCGGACCAAATGCTCGGCCAGGTTGGAGCCGACCTGCCCGGCGCCCAGAATGATGATCTTCACGATGACTCCGATTCCGGGACACGGCGGGCTCTGGGCTGCCCTTACGAGGACGGCAGGGACTGCGCGTGTCTAAGTTTCGTTGCGGGAGTGGGATTTTACGCCCAATTGCTTCAGCTTCCGATACAGGTGGGTGCGCTCCAGGCCGGAGCGCTCGGCCACCTTGGTGATGCTGCCACCACACTCTTCCAGCATGCATTCCAGATAGGCCTTCTCGAAGGCGTCCCGGGCCTCCTTGATCGGCAGGCTGAACAGGTGCGTCAAGGCGCCGGCATCGGCCTTGTGCCGGCTGCCGAGAACCGATTCCACCTCGGTCAGGCCGATGATCTGGCCAAGACCCGTCACCGCCAGGTTATGAATCAGGGCATGGAGTTCGTCCAGATTGCCCGGCCAATCGTGGCGGGTCATGCGGTCCAGCGCCTCTTGGGAGACCTGGATCGGTGCCAGGCCGCGGTTTTCGATGGTTTCCTGCAACAGGGCGCGGGCCAGGGGTGCGATGTCTTCCTTGCGTTCCCGCAGGGGCGGCACACGTACGGCCACCAGGGACAGGGAATTGTAAAGGTCCCGGGAGTACTGGCCTTCCGAGGCCATCTGGGCCAGGTTGTCGTGGCTGGAACAAACGAGCTGGACGCCAAACTCGGCCCGCTTCGCCAACAGCAACAGCAAGCCCTTCTGCTGCAGGGGGGTGAGCTTGCCCACGTCATGCAGGTAGAGCATGCCGCCCTTGCTTTGCTGGAGCCAGTCCAAAGGGCGCTCGGCCAGGGGGGACAAGTCATCCGGTGCCAGGTATGGGGTACCCGGGGCGTGCAGGAATCGGGCGCAGACGTCCAGTCCGGAGCCGAGCTCACCGCTGATGAAAATGGGCGTGTTGCTGGTGGCGGCCTGGCGCAGGCGTTGGCCCAGGCTGCGTATGGCTTCCCCGCTGCCCAGGCTGTCCAGGGTGGCGGGTGCGGCACTTTGGGAGGGGCGGCTGGTGAGTGCCTTCTCCACGGTGGCCAGCAATTTCTTGTAGGGAATGGGCTTTTCCAGGAAATCGAACGCGCCCAGGCGGGTGGCCTCGACGGCCGTGTGGATGGTGCCGTGGCCCGACATCATGATGACCGGCATGGTCAGGCGCTCTTCGCTGACCCATTCCTTGAGCAGGGACAGGCCATCCACATCCGGCATCCAGATATCCAGCAGCACAAGATCCGGTGTCTTGCTCAGCCGGGCGGCCCGGGCCTGTTCGCCGTTCTCGGCCAGGCGGACCTCATAGCCTTCGTCTTCGAGGATCTCGCGCAACAAGTCGCGTATTCCCGGCTCGTCGTCCACCACCAGGATTTCACTCATTCCCCATTCTCCTGCGCTGAAACGGGCAGACGGATGCAAACCTCAGCGCCCTGGGGGCTAAGATTGCGCACCTCGATCGTGCCATGATGCTCTTCGATGATCTTCTTCACGATGGGCAAGCCCAGACCCGTGCCCTTGGGCTTGTTGGTCGCATAGGGTTCGAACAGGCGACTCAACAGGCTGTCCGGAAACCCGGGACCATTATCACTTATACATAGTATGACGTGTTCCGTCTCAATACGTGAACTGACCGTGACCCGGGGCATGGAAATCTCGTGTACCGCTTCCTGGGCGTTCTTGAGCAAATTCACCAGGACCTGGCGCAGCAGGCTGGCATCGGCCGATACCTGGGGCAGGCCCTCGGCCAGCGCCAGGTGAATGGGCAGTGCACCCTCGTACAATGTGATGACTTCCTCCACCAGGGCATTGAGGTCCACCGGGGCCAGCTTGGGGGTGGGCAGCCGGGCATACTGGGCAAAGGCGTTGACCAGGGTTTTCATGGTTTCCACCTGACTGACGATGGTGTCGGTGGCCTTGGTCAGCACGTGACGATCCTGGGGATTCTCCAGCTTGTCTTCCAGCTTCACCTGGAGGCGTTCGGCCGACAACTGTATGGGGGTGAGCGGATTCTTGATCTCGTGGGCCATGCGCCGGGCCACCTCGCCCCAGGCGGCGTCGCGCTGGGCCTGGAGCAATTGGCTCACATCATCGAAAGCCAGGGCATATTCCGGCCGGTCGCCCTCGGTCAGGGGGGTGCCCCGGGCCAGCAGCTGGCGGGTACCGGATTCGGTGTGCAATTCTACCTGGACTCGCCAGGGGCGCTTGCCATGGTCCTGGAACTGCCGCGCCATGTCGGCAGCGAAGCGCTGCAGGTAGCTTTCCTGCTCGCCCCAATGGACCAGGGGGCGTCCTTCCAGGGCTTCCCGGGGTACCCCCAGTATGTCGGCTGCGGCCGGGTTGGCCAGCCGGACCTCCAGATTCTGGTCCAGGGTGACCACGGCAGTACTCACGTTGCCCAGAATGCTCTCGAGATAGTCTTTGGCCTCGCGCAGTTTTTCCCGGCTTTCCTCGGTGGCGGCCCGGGCTTCGGACAGCTGCAGGGTCATGCGGTTGAAGGATTGGGTCAACATCCCCAACTCGTCCTTACGGCCGCTGGCCTGGACCTGGGAGAAATCCCCCCGTGCAACGGCCCGGGTACCCTTGGCCAGGGCACGCAGGGGGGCTGAGAGCCGTTCGGACAGGATGAAGGCCAGGGCCAGGGCGGAAAACAATGCCAGGGCCAGGGTCAGGGTGAGCGCCAGCCCATAGAGTCGCTTCAACCCCAGCTTGGAGACGGCCAGTTCCTGATAGTCGTCATGGGTGCGCTGGACGCTCTGGGCATCCTGGGACAATTTGGCGGGCACCGGCTGGGTAACCTGGAGCAGGCGCAGGGTTTCCGTGAGACTGATGAGGTTGACGGGCACGACCACGCGCAGGATCAGTTCACCGGTCTCTTCCTGGGCCTCGATGCGGGACCAGGGTTGTTGCAACCGGGCCTGCCAGATGGCATCCCGCTCCGGGGCATTGGGCAGGGTCTGGGCGTTGTCGCCCGAGGCGAACCCCAGCATGCGCCCTTCGGCATCGAACAGGGAGGCCTGCCGGAGCCCGGCCGATTCCCGGAGGCTGTTCAGGCGGACAATGTGCAGCACGCTCGGCATGTCGGCCAGTTGCTGGGCCATGCTCTCGGCCTTCTTGACCTGTTCCCGCTCGAGATGCTCGAGGGCCGACTGGCCCAGGGCCAGGCCACTCTCCAGGGCCTGCTCGACGCGAACGTCGAACCAGGACTCGATGGACTTGACGATGAACTGTACCGAGACCCCGTAGATGACCAAGCCCGGTACCAGGGCCATGAGGCCCAGGATCCAGAACAGGCGGGCGGTCATGCGCGAACCGAAGACGCCGGCCCTGACCCGGCGCCACAGGGTCAGGGCCTGATAGCCGAACAACAGGGCCAGCGCCACGGCGGCCAGGGCGGTCAGGCCCAGGAGCAGGGCGAAATTGCCGGCCAGGAACTGGGTGTTGTCGGCCGCCAGGGCCAACAGGATGATCAGCCCGGCACCCAGGAGCAGGCTGCCGATGACGATGTAACGCATCAC
>DYHB01000258.1 GCA_020724415.1 Thiobacillus sp. | reverse complement strand
GTGTTCCATGTGCTTCACGTCGTCCAGGAACTCGTCGGTGAGGATGCCGATGTTGGGCTTGTTGAGGCCCGCCGTGGCGAAGATGTCGATGACCTCGTCGGACACCAGCGCGCCGGAGATGATTTGCCGCAGGGCGTGTTCCCTGGCCTCGTCGGAGAGCTTCTTGTCCTGGCTGCCGTGCTTGGTCAGGGCCGACTTGATGGCCTGGAAGAAGGCCAGTTCGTCGCGGTATTCGAGGGCCGCATCCAGGGTGCAGCAGAGGGCGAAGGCCTTGCTGGCAGCCAGCACCTGGTCGGCGAAGCGTTTCTTGCCGTCGTCCTGGCCGAGGATGTGGTTGCAGGCCCCGGCCAGCAGAACCAGGGCCTTGGTACGGAACTGGACATAGTCGAAGCCGTGCAGCATGGCACGCAGGATGCCGACCTTCTCTTCCAGGATTTCCAGGGCCTCTTCCGCCTGGATGGTAGGCCGGCCCTTGCCCTTGGAGTTGGTGTACTCCACCAGGGCATGCTTCAGTTCGGTGGCAATGCCGATGTAGTCCACCACCAAGCCCCCCGGCTTGTCCTTGAACACCCGATTCACGCGGGCGATGGCCTGCATGAGGTTGTGGCCACGCATGGGCTTGTCCACGTACATGGTGTGGGCGCAGGGAGCGTCGAAGCCGGTGAGCCACATATCCCGCACGATGACCAGCTTCAGCGGGTCGGCCGGGTCCTTGAAGCGCTTTTCCAGGCGCTTCTTGGTGTCGCCGCTGTAGATGTGGGGCTTGAGCAAGGCCTTGTCTGAGGCGGAGCCCGTCATCACCACCTTGATGGCGCCCTTCTCCGGGTCTTCGTCATGCCACTCGGGGCGCAAGGCGACGATGGCGTTGTAGAGGTGGACGCAAATCTCCCGGCTCATGGCCACCACCATCGCCTTGCCGTCCATGGCCGCCAGGCGGTTCTCAAAGTGGACCACCAGGTCCTTGGCCACCATCTGGATACGTGGAGGCGCCCCGACCACCTTCT
>DYHB01000257.1 GCA_020724415.1 Thiobacillus sp. | reverse complement strand
GTGACGCCACCGATGATCTCGATGCCTTCGGCCTGGGCCTGCTCGATTTCGTGCTTGTTGGCAGCCATCTTGTCCACGGTGGCGCGGGAGATCAGAACCACTTCAACGCCCTGACGTGCAGCAATGGAGGCCACGTCATGGGCGGTATGACCGGCCAGGACGTTTTCCGGCATGTCGGAGGAGGATACATTGGTGACCTTGCCAAGACGACGGGCTACCGTGGCCACGTCAATGGAGGTGTCGCCACCGCCGATGACCACGACTTTGTCGCCCACGTGTTGCAGGCGGCCTTCGTTAAAGGCCCGCAGGAAGGCCATGGCGGTCACGCAGTTGGGGGCATCAGCGCCATCCACTGGCAGTGCCCGGCCAGCCTGGGCACCCAGGCCCATGATCACGGCGTCGTATTCCTTCTCAACAGATTCCATGCTGATGTCTTTGCCAACCCGGCAATTCAGCTTGGTTTCAACGCCCAGGTCCAGAATGCGCTGGATCTCGGCGTCGAGGATTTCCCGAGGGGTACGGAAGCCGGGAATGCCGTAGCGCATCATGCCGCCCAGTTCGGCGTGGTCGTCGAAGATGGTGACGGCATGGCCCTTCAGGCGCAATTGGTAGGCGGCGGCCAAGCCGGCGGGGCCGCCGCCGAGAATGGCGACTTTCTTGCCGGTGCTCTTGGCGGGCTTGGCAAACGACATATTGTTCTCGATGGCCCAGTTGCCCAGGAAGTGTTCCACAGAGTTGATGCCGACGTTTTCTTCCACCTGATTGCGGTTACAGCCGGACTCGCAGGGCGCCGGGCAGACGCGGCCCATCACGGCGGGGAACGGGTTGGCTTCGGTCAGACGGCGCCAGGCATATTCCTGCCAGGTCATGCTGGGCTTGCCATCCGGGCCCACGGGAGGCTTCTCGATGCCACGGACGATGTTCAGGTAGGAACGGATGTCTTCACCCGCCGGGCAGGAGCCTTGGCAGGGCGGCGTGGAGAGCATGTACTCCGGGCACTTGTGGG
>DYHB01000126.1 GCA_020724415.1 Thiobacillus sp. | reverse complement strand
CAGAGACTCGTTGTCGTTCAGGCGCAACACGGCCATATCCAGAGCGAAGCCAGTCTGGTTCAGTGATTTCTGGCTTGGGTCAAGGATGACCACTTGGGCTGCGGATTGGAGTTTGACCAAATCAAGCAACAAGGAAGCGAAATCCCGTTCCTTGTGCAGGGATGTTATGGGCAGTACTTCTTCCACATGGCTGATATTCCGCCAGAGCCAGAGGATGGCCACGGCAGCGGCCAGGATGACCGCCAAGCCCAGGATGATCGGCAGGAAAGGCCTTTTGGCCATCAGGGTCTCTTGGGCGGCAGGGCTTCAATCGAGGTGATCATCCATACCCAGCGCAACCGATACTTGGGATTGCTGAGTTCCGGGTCCATGCCTCGGGGATAGATGATGCGAATCGGTCCTTTGTTGCGAGTGGTCATGGGCTCGCCCCCCCTTCGTGTGGCCAGGATGATCGGCCAGCGGGTCCAGTCTTCCCTGGGGATGACCTGGGAAAAACCATCCTTGGCCATGATCCGCAGCGCTTCCGCCTTGTCCATTCCGCTGGTCTTGAGCACATCCAGCAGCAGTGGACCCTCATAGACGCCGTCGTCCCTGGGCCAGAAGGTAGGTGTGGTGACTCGATACATGGGCAAGGATTCAAGGGCTGCGAGACTCATGGTGCGCCGCTCCCTGGCTGACAGCAGCGCCAAGATGGGAGTGGTCGCGGTACTGGGTGTCATGACCACCGGTCTGGGTACGCCACCAGTCCCGGCTGGCGCGGTCCCTGGGAACGCCATCAGGAGGCATAGTGCCAGGGCACGAGTCAGTGTGCTGCCCAGGGCCGTGAGGCGCCGGGCCGAGGCAATTATGGAGGCACGCAGGTCGTGTTCAGAGGCGTGAGGCAGGGTCATGGGATGCCGCAAGGATCATCATGAATCCGTTATCGGCCGTCCACGGGCTTTCTTTAATCATGGCTGATCGGGCATGGGCCGGTTCCGCGAACAGCATGGACCCGGCTCGGGGGTGCGGACCCGGAGCCTTCAGGTGTCGTCCGTTCTGCCCACCCGCTGCCAGGAGTTTTCGTTCAGGGCGACTTCGTAGCGGGCCCATTCCTGGAATGCCGCCACGGAGCAATGGCCGGTCTTGCGCCGGCAGGCGCCGGCCACCCCCTTGAAGGCCAACATGGGCTCCCCCGTCTCAGGGTCCGGGGCCAGTTCCACCACCATGCGCACGCCCCAGGTGCGACCGTAGGCCCCATTGCTGTAGAACATGCCGGCACGTGGCGTGATCATGAGGTGATGCGCCGGTAGATGTCCGCCACCTTGGCCGGTAGCTGACCTACGTCGTCCAGGATGATGTAGCGGGCGGGGCCGTACATGTGGGGAAGATAGTCCCTGGCTTCCTTGTCGATGGTGATGCAGAAGGGGTGTACCCCGGCCCGGCGGGCCTCCAGCAGGGCCATGCGGGTATCTTCGATGCCGTAGGCGCCCCGATAGACGTCGAAGTAATCGTCCGGGCGTCCGTCGGACAGGGTGATGAGCACCTTGGTCCGGGCTTCCACCTCGTTCAGGAGCTTGGACAGGTGGCGGATGGCAAAGCCCATGCGGGTGTACTCCTGGGGCCGGATGCCCGATATGCGGGCCTGGACGGTATCGTCGTAGGGTTCGTGGAAATGCTTGATGTGAAACAGCTCGCAGCGCTTGCGGGTGATGCCGGAGAACCCGTATATCGCGTAGCGGTCGCCCAGGCGTTCCAGGGCTTCACACAGGAGGATCAGGGCTTCCCGTTCGGCTTCGTTGATCCAGCCCCGGGTGGAGCCGGACATGTCCACCATGAAGGCCACGGCAATGTTCCGTTCGGCCCGGTGCATGCGGGTAAAGAGGCGGTCGCTCATTTCCCGGCCATCCCGGGAGTCGGCCAGGGCTTCCACCAGGGCGTCGATGTCCACGTCGTCACCGTACACCTGGCGTTTCATCAGCCGGTTCTCGTCCCGCATGGCCTCGAATCCCCGGCGCAGGTGTCGGATCAGACCGCTGTAGCGGTCCAGGGTCTGGCGGTAGAAGTCGTCATGGACCGGGGCGACGGATTTTTCCCGCATGACGCACCAGTTCTTGCGATAGTGCTGGCGCCCCATGTCCCACTCGGGATAGAACAGGGCACCTTTCTCGTGGTAGGTGCCCTGCCAGACGGCATCCGGGTCTTCCGGCTGCTCTTCGTACAGACGCGGGTCGTACTCGCCATCGCCGGCGGGCACCAGGTATTCCGGGGGGATGTGACCGAAATCCAGCCATACCGATGTGAGCAATTGCTTCACGTCATCGGGGGGCGCGATGGGCGCCCCGTCCAGGGTGATCTCGAAATCCAGGCTGCCGTCCTGGTCCTGGGCTTCGGCTTCAAAGGTGGCCGGTGTCTTGGCTTCGCCGGGCGAATCCCGCCCTGCGCGCTGGCGCAGTTCCTCTTCCAGCTGGGCCAGTTTGACGCGCAGTCGGGCCTTTTCCGTATCCATGCGGGCGGCCATGCATTCGGCCACGGCGCCCGGGCGCAATTCCCCCGCGTAACACCAAGTCTGAAAATCGGGATGCTCATAGACCTGGGGCAGCAGGGCCAGGCTGTCCTCCGCCGTGGCTTCGGGGCGGGACAAGTGGGCCTGATGCCGGGCCCAGTCCTCCGGGAGTCGGTCACCGGCCAAATGGCGCAGGCGTTCCATCTCCCGGGCCAGGCCGGGCAGCTCCCGGGCCAGGCGGGCGGTCAGACGCAGGGTTTCCAGTCCCAGGAACTGGTTCAGGGCACGGTCCGGATGGTCGAAGGCCGCGCAGGCAGCCTGAATGTCCGCTCGGAAGGTGCCCCAGCGGGTCTGGGCCCACAGGAAGGCCACCGTGGCCTTGGCCAGCTTGAAGTTATCCTGGGCGGTTTCGAAGCGGGCGAACAGGGCCGGCAGAATAAGCCGCTCGCTGTCGGTGAAGCAGCCTTCGCCCTGGTCCAGCTTCAGGGCCCGACCCGACAGGCCACGCACGAAGTTGCCCAGGACCGGGGCGGTGTCGTCGAACAGAGCGCCGGCGGCGTGGGCGTGGCGGGTCTGGATGAAGCCGCTGGCCTTGTCCGCCACGGCCAGGGCAGCGTACATGCCGGCCCGGTCGTAGGTGTCGCACAGTTGCACCGCCCAGGCCTCGATGGCGCGCCGATCCAGGCGGTTGAGCATGTCCGGGGCACGCTTGGAGAAGTGGAAGGCCAGGGTGATGTGGGTGGTGGCGATACGCTTGATCCAGTCCAGGACGAAATCCTGGTCGCCCCGTTCCAGCCGGCACAGGGCCCGGGCCACGGGGCCCACCTGATGGAAGGTGAACTCCGTCTCCAGCCAGACGTCCAGCAGGGCCTCGATCTCGACCCGGGTCAGGGCTTCGGGCATCAGAACAGGGACGAGGAGAGTTCCTGGATGGCGGCCAGCATGTCGGGGTCGTCGGTGACCGCCTGGGCGACCGCACTCTGGCAGGCCACCACCGGGTCGATGCCGCCGGCCATGAGTTTGCCGGCGTGGACCAGGAGCCGGGTGGAAGCGCCCTCGTCCAGGCCGCTGCCTTTGAGATTGCGGGTCATCTGGGCAAATTTCACCAACTTGTCCGCCAGGGCCGGGTCCACCCCGGACTCATTGGCCACGATCCGGCGTTCCAGGTCCGTATCCGGATAGTCGAATTCCAGGGCTACGAAGCGCTGGCGGGTGGATTGCTTGAGATCCTTGAGCACACTCTGATAGCCCGGGTTGTAGGAGATGGCCAGGCAGAAATCGTCACTGGCCTCCAGGATCTGGCCCAGTTTCTCCATGGGCAGGGTGCGCCGGTCGTCGGCCAGGGGGTGGATCACCACCATGGTGTCCTTGCGCGCCTCCACGATCTCGTCCAGATAGCAGATGCCACCCACCCGCACGGCCCGGGTCAGGGGGCCATCCACCCAGACCGTTTCCCCGCCCTTGACCAGATAACGGCCCACCAGGTCTGAAGCCGTCAGGTCATCGTGGCAGGAAACCGTGATGAGCGGGCGCTTGAGGCGCCAGGCCATGTGCTCCATGAAGCGGGTCTTGCCGCAGCCGGTAGGGCCCTTGAGCAGCACGGGCAGCTTGTTGCGGTAGGCGGCTTCGAAGATGGCGATCTCGTTGGCCACCGGTTCGTAATAGGGTTCGCGCTGGATGAAGTGTTCTTCGGTGAGGGCTGCGTGGGCGTCCACAGTGCAGGTCCTGTAATGATGCGGGGTTTCAGGCCTCCATTGTCCCCATGGCGGGGATCAATGCAACCCCGGCCAGGGCGCGGGTTTCCGGCGGTGGGGGTCGGTTACATCTGGACACAATTGGTCACGGTTTCCCAACAGCCTGCTTACATGGGCTCGCTAAAGTGACATCACCCACCCAGGCGCTGGTGCCGGTGGTCAACAACACAGGAGATGAACATGAACGCACACACTCTGATGAAGCAGGCTTTGGTCACTGTTATCACCGCCACGGCTTTGGGCACCGGCCTGGCCCAGGCGAGCGACGGTCTGGTGCAGCCGGCATTCAAGCCGGGCAGCACCGTGACCGAAGCGCGTCACGACCGTGGTTTCGGTTACGATGATCGCCGTTTTGACCGCCGCCAGGACGCTTGGTTGAGGGATGTGGATGTACGTCAGGACCGCCAGATGGACAGGATTCTGCGTGGCATCAGCAGCGGCCGCCTCAGCAGCCGGGAGTCGGTCGACCTGCTGGAAGAGCAGCGGGAAATCAATCGGCTGGAGCGCCGCTACAGGGTGGATGGCGAACTGAGCAAGTTCGAATATCGCGACCTGTCGGATCGCCTGGACCGTGCAGCCTATCGGATAGATCGCGAGCTGAATGACAAGCAGGCGCGCCGCTGGTAAGAGAACCAGCACGTAAACACGGCGGCCCCGGCCGCCGTTTTTACGTGTTCAGGCCGGCCGTATTCACTCCTTGTCGCCACAGCCGCAATCGCCGGGCTGACCCGGAGGGGCACAGTACTTTTCGTCCTCCAGCTTGTCCCGATTGGCTTCGAATTCGGCCTTGATCTGCTCGGCCTTGGCCTTCAGGCGTTCCCGGCGGGCCTCGTAGACACCTTCATGTTCTTCCAGGGATTTTTCGTTGAACAGAACGTGGCGCAGGAAACGGTCACCGAAATGAAGCAGCTTTTCGTCATCCGCCACCAGTTCGGCCATTTCCTCCACCGGGATCTTGTAAGTCTGGTTGAAGGAGTCGCTGATGACGAAGGCGCGGAATCGGTCCAGGTCATAGCTGGCCATGAAGAACAACTGGTTGGAAATGGCGGGCGGCTTGCCGATGGCGGGTCCGGCGGATTTTTTCTTGAGGATCAGTTGGCGCCAGCCCCGGCCCTTCTCGTCGTACTCGGTGGCTCCCTGGCCGGCCCGGTATTCATCGATGGTCTGGGTATCCGGCTCCTGGTGGCCGAAGCAGGTGTCCTCCTTGACCATGGCGAAGGAAAGCCGATCGGTGAATTCGTCCGAGCGGCGGACCGACAACAGGGCCACCGGGTAATAGCGGCAGGCGGTGGGGCGGTCTTCGTAGACACTACAGCCTTCCGGAACCATGAACTGGCAGGCAGTGCCGCCCTCGACAGCGCGGAGTTTTACGCCGGGAGTGCCGTCCTTGTCGATCTCGTAGGGGACGGTGTATTTCTGGAGGAACTCGCCCGAGGAGAGGCCCAGCCGGTTTTTCAGACGTAGTATGTCGTAGGGCGTCAGCGTGATGTCGATGTTGCTGCAACAGGCATTCCAACATTTCACATTGCGATGGCAGCGGAATTTCAGCTCGGTGCTGCCCTCCAGCATGGTGGGCATGACCGGGCTTTGCTCGAAGGGGGCCTCTTCGGCCAGGTTCTTGAAACGATCGTTGTAGTCTTGCATGGGGGACCTCTATGGCAGTCATCCGTACAGGATGAGGTCGTCAGGGGGTGACGGAAGGTAATGCAACAGTGGAAATCAACGCGAAGGCGGCAGGTAACGCATAGGCCGTGATGAGCGCATTTTACAGTACATCGCAGCCTGTCGTCTTGGCGCTAAGCAACTGAGACAGCAAGGGTTTTTAGGACGCCAAAGAAAAAACCGGACGCCTTGTGAGCGTCCGGTTCCTTAGCTAGGCCGGTTGCTTAGTGAGCAGCGGGCTTGAACAGCTTGGACTTGTCAACCAGGTCGACGTGCTTGCGCTTGAAGCAGGTCCACTTGCCGGTCGTCTTGTCGTAGATGGAGTTGACGAAGCAATGCCAGTTCTCCTCGTCGACGAAGTTCTTGTCGGCGCGGTAGTAGAAGCCGGGGTAACGGCTTTCCTGACGGAACATGATGTGGCGCATGTGAGCTTCGGCGGTCAGGATGCGGTGGTAGTTTTCCCAGGCCCGCAGCAGTTCGTGCAGATCCTTGGCACGCATCTTCTGAGCGTCTTCCTTCAGCATGTCCAGCTTCTCGGCAGCCACGTTCAGCATGTGCTCGTTGGTGGTGTAGTAGGTGGCCACACCTGCAACATACTCGTCCATGATCTTCTGCAGGCGGAACTGCAGCATCTTGGGCGTGATGTAG
>DYHB01000007.1 GCA_020724415.1 Thiobacillus sp. | reverse complement strand
CCACCGGGAAGCCGGGCTGCCCCAGATGTTCCAGATCCTGGACAGCCAGGACCAGTTGGCCGCCATCAAGCGCCTGTTGAAGGCCCTGAACGCCGACACCGATAAATTCGAGCCCCGCAAGCTGCAGGCCTTCATCAACGTCAACAAGGAAGCCGGGTTACGGGCCGACAAGGTGGAGGCCTACGATCCGTACAGTCGGCGACTGGCAGAGTACTTTGCCGAATATGATGCCCAGTGCCAGCGCGAGGGGGTGACCGATTTTGCCGAACTCCTGCTGCGTGCCTGGGAGGTCCTGTCCCGCAATGCGCTGCTGCGCGAACACTACCAGGAACGCTTCCGGCACATCCTGGTGGACGAGTTCCAGGATACCAGCCGCCTGCAATACGCCTGGCTGAAGCTGCTGTGCGGGCCCGGCAGCCAGCTCTTTGCCGTGGGGGACGACGATCAATCCATCTACGCCTTCCGGGGCGCCAACGTGGGCAACATGGGGCAACTGATGGACGACATGGGCATCGAACAGCCCATCAAGCTGACCCGGAACTACCGCTCCCATGCCACCATCCTGGATGCGGCCAATGCGGTGATTGCCCACAACCGCAACCGGCTGGGCAAGGACCTCTGGACCGATGCCGGCAAGGGCGAGGTGATCCGGCATTTCCAGGCCAGCGACGATGCCGAGGAGGCCCGTTTCGCGGTGGACGAGATCCAGTCCCTGCGCCGGGAAGGCCTGGACTATGGCCAGATGGCGATACTGTATCGCGCCAACGCCCAGTCCCGGGCACTGGAGCACGCGCTGTTCAATGCGGCGCTGCCCTACAAGGTCTATGGCGGGTTGCGTTTCTTCGAACGTGCCGAGATCAAGCATGCCCTGGCCTACCTGCGCCTGGCAGCCAACCCCGATGACGACAACGCCTTCCTGCGGGTGGTGAATTTTCCGACGCGGGGTATCGGTGCCCGCACCGTGGAGGCTTTGGTGGACTCAGCGCGCCAAGCCGGTACCAGCCTGTGGGCGGCCGCGTGTTCCGGCGGTGCGCGGAACAAGGGCCTGGTGAATTTCGTCGGGATGATCGAAGGCCTGCGCCAGGACACCCGGGAGCTGCCCCTGTCCGACCTGATCGAGCATGTGGTCGCCCGGTCCGGCCTGATCGAGCATTACCAGGGCGAGAAGGATGGAGAGGATCGGGTGGAAAACCTGCGCGAGCTGACCAATGCCGGGTCGGCCTTTGCCAGCGAGGCGGATACCCACTCCCTGGAGGAGTTCCTGGCCCATGCCGCCCTGGAAGCCGGTGAACACGAGGCCCAGGCCGGGCAGGATGCCGTCCAGATGATGACTGTCCATGCCGCCAAGGGCCTGGAGTTCCACACCGTGTTCCTGACCGGCATGGAAGAAGGCCTGTTCCCCCACGAGAATGCTTTGCAGATGCGCCTGGGGGCCGACTCGGACAGCGCCGCGTCCGCTGCAGACGGCCTGGAGGAGGAACGCCGGCTCATGTATGTCGCCATTACCCGGGCCAGGCGCAGGCTCTATCTGACCCATGCCCAATATCGACTCCTGCATGGCCAGCCCCGCTATGGCCTGCCCTCCCGGTTCCTGGAGGAGATTCCCGCCGATCTGGTGCAATCCCTGCGTCCGGCGGCGACGGCCTATCGTGCGCCCGCCCCGCCCGGGGACGTCCGGGTTTCCCACGCCGCGTCGGACCTTGGCATGCCCCATGCCATTGGTGCCCGGGTGGTGCACCCCCGCTACGGCGAAGGCGTGGTTTCCGGTTACCAGGGGCGGGGCAGCGAGACGGAAATACGGGTGGCGTTCCCGAAAGCGGGCGAGAAATGGTTCATCCTGGAATACGCTCGGTTGGGGGCTCTGTGAAGCAGGATGACCTGTCCAGGGGCGTGGTTTTTCATCCATTGGGCGATCCTTCTCGGGCCATTAGTTAAAAAAACCCTTGAAAAGCCTTACAAAACCCTAGAAGGTAGCGCCTTGACGCATTAAAGTAGCGTCACGCCGGGGTACCGGTGATAAACCCACTTTAAGGAGAGACGCATGAACAAAACCGAACTCGTGGACGCCGTAGCCGAAAAAACCGCCAGCACCAAGGCCGCTGCCGCCCGCGCCGTCGAAGCTGTGCTGGAAACCATCGTTGAATCCGTTGCCAAGGGCGACTCCGTATCGGTGATTGGTTTTGGCACCTTCGAATCCCGCAAGCGCGCCGCCCGTACCGGCAAAAACCCCCGCACCGGCGCCGCCATCAAGATCGCTGCTGCCACCGTGCCCGCCTTCCGCGCCGGCAAGGCCTTCAAGGACAAGGTCGCAGGTGCCAAGAAGGGAAAAAAGAAGTAAGAAAAACCACCCGGACCAGAAATCCTGCCAGCCACGCCTTGGCCCATGTGGCATAAAACCTGGGGCGTGGCTGGCATCTGGATCGTGTTGGGTATCCTGGTCTACGCGACCATTCGAACACTGACCGACGAGGGCCCCCTGCTGGTCAAGCAGACCGTGCAGGATGATGGCGCCTTGCGACTCAAGCAGCACCCCGACGGCCATTTCTACGTGAAAGGCCACATCAACGACCGACCGGTCACCTTCCTGGTGGACACGGGCGCCAGCCGCACGGCCATTTCAGATCAACTTGCCGATGAACTGGGTTTGCGGGATTGCCGCCCGGTGAAGAGCCGCACAGCCAATGGCACGGTATTTGGCTGCATCAGTCGGGTCGAGTCCATTGCCTTCGGGCCTTACCGGCTGACCCGGCAGGATGTCCATGTCCTGCCCAGGCTCGAGGGACCTGCCCTGCTGGGCATGAGTGTATTGGCGCAATTCCGGATGGAACAGCAGGGCGGCGCATTGACCTTGCGCCACGCATTGGATCGTCCTTGACCGCCGCCGGTTGACGGGGCCGGGCCGAGGCCTGTGCCGGCTTCAGCGCTCCCGGCTTTTCACGAAACCCTGCAGGGCCTCCAACTGCCGCACCACGATGGTGGACTGGCTCAGTTCCACGATTCCCTCATCCACCCAGGCGCGCAGTTGTTTGTTGACGCTCTCGCGGGTGGCGCCCACCAGGTTGCCCAGGTCTTCCTGGCTCAACTTCAGATCGATGCGAATGCCACCCCCGGCCGTGGTACGGCCATGATCCAGGGCAAGTTTGTTCAGGGTCTTGGCGAGCCGGGTGCGGATATCCAGGAAGTGCATGTCCTCCAGCAGGGCGTCGGTTCCCCGCAGGCGCTCGATCAAGGCCGTGAGCAGGCCGATGCAGACTCCGGGGTGGCACTCCAGGAAAGGCATGAACTGGCGCCGGTGGATGACCAGCATCTCGGTGTCCTGGACGGCAGCAACATCGGCGCTACGGACATGACCGTCGATGATGGACATTTCGCCGAATACGTCGCCATCCTCCAGGATGGCCAGGATGGCCTCGCGCCCGTCGTCAGACGATGAACTGACCTTCAGTTTGCCATGGGTGACGATGTACAGTTCGTCGCCCTGCTCACCTTTGCGGCATACCGTCTGACGTGCTTTTACGGACCTGGGCGCCGCCAGCGATAACAATTCGAGGGCAGCCTGGCTGTCCATGTGGCCGAACAGAATGCTGGTATCCGCCAGCATGTCGGCCAGATCCTGATATGGGGACGGCTCGTCCGCCCCCGTCATGCCATCCAGGGATTCTGTGCTTGCATTCATGGCTTGCTCGCTTTCATGGGGTGGCTGGGGAAGGACACCACTGCATGGACGGCACCCCCTGGGCACAGGCTTCAGGGGTGTCGTAGGTGGCCCATTCCCAACATGCCGCGTCATCCAGCAGGGCGCGCAGCAAGGTGTTGTTGAGACCATGCCCGGACTTGTAGGCCGTGAAGGCGCCCAGCAACGGGTGTCCGGCCAGATACAGGTCGCCCACGGCATCCAGCATCTTGTGTTTCACGAACTCGTCTGCGTAACGCAAGCCATCACTGTTGAGCACCCGGAATTCATCCATGACGATGGCATTGTCCAGGGTGCCGCCCAGGGCCAGGCCGTGGCTGCGCAGGTATTCCACGTCCCGCATGAAACCGAAGGTGCGGGCCCGGCTGATTTCCTTGCAATAGGACTGTTCGGCAAAGTCGAAGCTGAGCTCCTTGGCCGACTGGCGGAACACCGGGTGGTCGAATTCGATCTTGAACGTGAGTCGGAAGCCGTTGTGGGGGACGATCTCGGCCCATTTGTCGCCCTCTTCCACCCGCACCGGGCGCAATACCCGGATGTAGCGTTTGGCCGCATTTTGCTCCTCGATGCCGGCCGATTGGAGCAGGTAGACGAAGGGCGCGGCCGACCCATCCATGATGGGGACTTCGGCAGCATCCAGGTCTATGTACAGATTGTCGATGCCCAGCCCGGCCAGGGCGGACATCAGGTGTTCCACGGTGGCTACCCGGGCGCCATCGCATTCCAGGGCGGAACATAGCCGGGTATCGGTGACCCGGTGGGGGTCAACCTTGAAGGAAATCGGTTCTGGTAAGTCCGTACGGCGAAAAAAGAGGCCGGTGTCGGGGGGGGCAGGGCGCAGGGTGATATTCACCTTCTGGCCAGAGTGCAACCCGACACCGGCAGCGCGTACAAGGGTCCTTAACGTTCTCTGCTTGATCATGCGTTGCCAAAGCCACTTTTAATTCAAGGACATATTGTAGCCTCATGGGCGGCTTTGGTGCATGACTCCGGTCAATCGGCCTGTTTTCTCAGAAAAGCGGGAATGTCGATGGAATCGATCCCCGATTCTTCCGCCATGGTCATGGCCTCCTGGCTGCGCCGGTTGCGCCAGATCGTGGGCCGGTCCATGTCCGATTCCATGGGCGCACTGCCCACGGCATCATAGGTGCCGGTGGCCTTGACCTGCTGGTTGTCCACCACCACCTGGGGCTTGTTCTGGCGCTGGGCGACGGGATTGCCCAGGCCGGTGGCCACCATGGTGACGCGCAGGTTCTCGCCCATTTCGGCATCGAAGGCGGTGCCCACGATGACGGTGGCTTCGTCGGCGGTAAAGCTCTGGATGGTGTTCATGACATCGTAGTACTCGTCCAGGGTCAGGCTGTCGTTGGCGGTGATGTTCACCAGCACGCCCCGGGCGCCCTTGAGGTCCACGTTCTCCAGCAGGGGGCTCTTCACCGCGGCTTCGGCGGCCTGAGTGGCACGGGCCTCGCCGCTGGCGCTGGCCGACCCCATCATGGCCATGCCCATCTCGCTCATGACAGTGCGTACATCCGCAAAGTCCACGTTGATCATGCCCGGACTGGCAATGATTTCCGCAATTCCGCCCACGGCACTGTGCAACACGTCGTTCGCGGCCATGAAGGCTTCATTGAGTTTCATGCCGCCGCCCAGCACGCTGCGCAGCTTGTCGTTGGGAATGATGATCAGGGAGTCCACATATTCGGACAGGGCCTTCAAGCCATGGTCCGCTACCCGCATGCGCTTGCCCTCGAACATGAAGGGTTTGGTGACCACCGCCACGGTGAGAATGCCCAGTTCCTTGGCCACCTCGGCCACCACGGGAGCGGCGCCGGTCCCCGTGCCGCCGCCCATGCCGGCGGTGATGAACAGCATGTCGGCACCATCGATCATCTCGGCGATGCGTTCCCGGTCCTCCAGCGCCGCCTCGCGGCCCACCTCGGGCTTGGCCCCGGCGCCCAATCCCTTGGTCACATTGGTGCCGATCTGGAGTTGCATGGGCGCCTGGTTTCGCTTGAGCGCCTGGGCGTCGGTGTTGAGCGCCAGGAACTCCACCCCGGTCATGCCCCGGTTGATCATGTGGTCCACGGCATTGCCGCCGCAACCACCCACGCCGATCACCTTGATGACCGCTTCCTGACTCTGCATATCTTCCAATTCAAACAACATGGTGCCCTCCTTCACGCGCGAAAAAACTGAAAAATCCATACAAGAAAGACGTGACCATCCATGCGTGACGCAAGGGCGTGACGGGACTGCGCAGGAATGCGCCTTTTCTGTCACTCGTCACGCCGTTCATGTCACGCATTTTTGTCACGCCTTCTCACCTAAAACGTGTTCTGGAACCAAGCCTTCATGCGTTCCAGGACCTGTTTGAAACTCGTACCTTCCAGGCGATGGGCCTGGTCCTGCTCATACTTCTCCAGGCCCGCCAGCAACAGGCCCACCCCGGTGGCATACCGGGCGCTGTGCACCCGCTCCGAGAGACCGCCGCCATACTCGGGCAAGCCCACCCGGACCGGGGCGTGGAAGACCTCCTCGGCCAGTTCCACCATGCCCTTCATCTGGCTGGAACCGCCCGTGAGGACGATGCCGGAGGAGATCTGCTCCTCGAAGCCACTCCGGCGCAGTTCCGCCTGGACCAGGCTGTAGAGTTCCTCCACCCGGGGCTCGATCACCTCGGACAGCATCTGCTTGGACAGCATGCGCGGTCCCCGGTCGCCGATGCCGGGGACCTCGATCATTTCCCTGGGATCGGCCAGTTGGCGCAGGGCAATGCCGTGCTGGATCTTCAGATCCTCGGCCTCCCGGGTGGGGGTGCGCAGGGTCATGGCAATGTCATTGGTGATCTGGTCCCCGGCGATGGGGATCACGGCGGTGTGCTGGATGGCGCCCCGGGTGAATACGGCGATGTCCGTGGTACCGCCGCCGATGTCCACCAGGCAGACGCCCAGGTCCTTTTCGTCGTCGTTGAGGACGGCCAGGGAAGAGGCCAGGGGCTGCAGGATCAGGTCATGCACCTCCAGGCCGCAGCGGCGTACGCACTTGATGATGTTCTGGGCCGCAGACACGGCGCCGGTGACAATATGGACCTTCACTTCCAGGCGCACGCCGGACATGCCCAGGGGCTCCCGCACCCCTTCCTGGCCATCGATGACAAATTCCTGGGGCAGGACGTGGAGCACCTGCTGATCGGTGGAGATGTTCACCGCCCGGGCCGTTTCGATCACCCGGTCCATGTCCGACTGGGAGACCTCCCGGTCCCGGATGGGGACCATGCCGTGGGAGTTCAGGGAGCGGATGTGGCTGCCGGCGATGCCGGTATACACATGGCTGATCTTGCAGTTGGCCATCAGTTCGGCATCTTCCAGGGCCCGCTGGATGGCGCCCACGGTGGCTTCAATGTTCACCACCACGCCTTTTTTCAGGCCATTGGAGGGTGCGCTGCCCATGCCCAGGATGTTGATGCCCCCTTCCGGCGGCACCTCGGCCACCATGGCGACGATCTTCGAGGTGCCGATGTCCAGCCCCACGATGAGATCCTTGTTTTCCCGCATTTTGTTCATGGCATTCAAACTCATGTCTTGCGTTCCTGTTTCGCCTGGACGGCGTAGCCATTGGGGTAGCGCATGTCCACCCGCTGGATGTTGGTCACCAGTTGCTGGGTGAGGGGGTAGAAGGCCACGAAGCGGGTCAGACGCTCTGTCATCCGTTCCCGGCCCAGGTCCACCCAGACCTGATCCGCCAGGCGCAGGCGCCAGGCGTGCCTGGCATCCACATGGATGGCCGCGATATCCAGCCCATGCCGACCCAGGATGTCCGCGAATTCGTTCTTCCTGCGCGCCACATCCAGCTCCATGCCCTCGGGGGCACGAATGTCCACCAGCCCATCCAGGGGTGCCACGGGGAACACTTCGCCCTCCAGGTTGAGCATGGCCGTGCGGTTCCAGGAGGCCAGGGGCTGGTGCTCCGTCAGGGTGACCTGAAGCCGGTTGGGCCAGACCCGGCTGACCGAGGCCCGGCGTACCCATGGCAGTCCGGAAAACTTGGCTTGGGCCGCCTCCAGATCCATAGTGAACAGGCTGCCCGAAAGACGCTGCACCACGCCGGCCAGCGCTGCCCGGGTCTCCGGGCGTTCCGCCCCTGTCACCACCACCTGGCGTATGGGCAGGTGGGTCTCGGCCAAGTGACGACCTGCCATGTACACGGTGAACAGCAGGGTGCCGAACCAGATCAGTCGACCGGCCAGGGTCATGGACCAGGGATCATTCCACACGGGCCATCTCCAATACCCGCAGGCACAACTGGTCGAAGCTCATGCCGGCCTGACGGGCGGCCATGGGCACCAGGCTGTGGTCGGTCATGCCGGGGGCCGTATTGATTTCCAGCAGGTACGGAAGGCCACCTTCATCCAGCAGCACATCCACCCGGCCCCAGCCCCGGCAGCCCAGTACCTGGAAGGCGCGCATGGCCAGGTCCTGCATGGCTTGTTCGGCAGCGGGGGACAGGCCGCTGGGACAGTGATAGCGGGTATCGTCGCGAAAATACTTGGCCTCGTAATCGTAGAACTCGGTGGCCGGTTCGATACGAATCGCCGGCAGGGGGGTGTCTCCCAGCACCGGTACCGTGTATTCCCCCCCACCCAGGTAGTGTTCCGCCAGGACCAGGGGGTCATGGCGGCGTGCCTCGCCATAGGCCCCGGCCAGTTCGCCGCTGGCCTTGACCTTGCTGACCCCGACGCTGGAGCCTTCGTTGGCCGGCTTTACGAACAGCGGCAGGCCGAGTCGCCGTTCCACGGCTTCGAAATCCGTGCCCTCGTCCAGCAGCACAAAGTCAGGCACCGGAAGGCCGGCGGCCTGCCAGACCAGCTTGCTGCGCCACTTGTCCATGCCCAGGGCCGATGCCATGACGCCGCTGCCGGTGTATGGGATGCCCATGAGCTGGAGCGCCCCCTGCAAGGCACCGTCTTCCCCGCCCCGGCCGTGGAGGATCAGGAAGGCACGCTCGAATCCCCCCTGTTCCAGGGCGGAAAGCGACTGACCGGACGGGTCGAAGGCATGGGCGTCGACGCCCTGTCGGAGCAAGGCGGCCAATACGGCGGCGCCGCTCTTGAGGGAAATCTCCCGCTCGGCGGAAGTGCCGCCCATCAAGACGGCCACTTTGCCGAAATCATGTGTGGTCATGGGGTTTCCCCTTTCCTCAGCCGCTGACCGATGATGCGTACCTCCGGTTTCAGGTGGACGCCGGTCTTGTCGAGAACGTCGGCCTGGATCCGTTCGATCAGGGACTCGATATCCTCTGCGCTGGCGCCCCCTTCGTTGACGATGAAGTTGGCATGTTTCTCCGATACCCGTGCGCCGCCGATGCCCAACCCTTTGAGTCCGCAGGACTCGATCAGACGGGCGGCATAGTCCCCGGGCGGGTTGCGGAAGACCGAGCCCGCATTGGGCAGATTCAAGGGCTGGCTGGCCACCCGTTTGGACAGGAGTTCCTTGATCTTTTCCCGGGAGGCACTGCCATCGCCCCGGGGCAGGAAGAACCAGGCCGCCACGAACCACTCCTCCAGGGGGCGACTGGGGGTCACATGGCGATAGCCGATGCCGAAATCCTTCGGCCCGCGCTTGTGGAGCTGCCCCCTGCGGTCGATGGTCATGACCCGGGAGACACAGCTCCAGGTGTCGTGGCCATAGCACCCGGCGTTCATGGCCAGGGCGCCCCCCACGGTCCCGGGAATGCCTGCCAGGAATTCGGCGCCCACCAGGTTGTGGTTGGCGGCAAACCGGGCCACCTTGGGACTGGATACCCCGGCTTCGGCATAGATCAGGCCGAAGTTCTCGGACTCGGCCCGGGAGTCCATGCGCAGATGTCGCAGCGCCGCATGCAGATGGACCACCGTGCCGGTCACGCCACCATCCCGCACCAGCAGATTGCTGCCCAGACCGACGAAATGCAGGGGCATCCCGGGTGGACAGCAGCGCAGGAACTCGCCCAGGTCTTCCAGGTCGGCGGGCACGTAGAATCGTTCCGCCCGCCCGCCTGCCCGCCAGCTCACATGGCGTGCCATGTCCACGTCGGACTCCAGCCGGCCGCGCAGGGGGCGGTCAGGTACTCCCAGGCCGGCAGGCAAAGCCACATTCATCATGTGTTCTCCCCCAGCTCCAGCAGGCGAGCGGGCAGCTGACCCACGGAGCCGGCCCCCATCGTCAACACCACATCCCCATCCTGTACGACGCTGGAGAGCGCCTCCGGCAGGTCCGTCAGTTCCGGCACGAAGACCGGTTCCACCTTGCCGGCCACCCGCACGGCCCGGGCCAGGCTGCGTCCGTCGGCGGCCACGATGGGTGCCTCGCCGGCGGAATAGACTTCGGACAGCAGCAGAACATCGGCCTGGCACAAGACCCGCACGAAATCCTCGAACAAGTCCCGGGTCCGTGTATATCGATGGGGTTGGAAAGCCAAGACCAGGCGCCGCCCGGGAAAGGCACCGCGCGCCGCCGCCAGGGTGGCAGCCATTTCCACCGGGTGGTGGCCGTAATCGTCCACCAGGGTGAAGGTGCGCCCGTCCGGGAGATGTACATCCCCATGGCGCTGGAACCGGCGCCCCACTCCCCGGAACCCGGCCAGGGCACGCTGCACCGAGGCATCATCGATCTGGAGTTCCCAGGCCACGGCCACCGCCGCCAGGGCATTGAGCACATTGTGCATGCCCGGCAGGTTGAGCTGGACCTCAATCGGTGAGCGGGTGCCGTTGCGCAGCGCGGTGAAGCGCATCCGGCCATCCTCAGCCCGGATGTCCACGGCCTGGATGGTGCAATCCTCCGTCGTGCCGTAGGTCATCACGGGCTTCACGATCCGGGGCAACAGCTCCCGGACCACGGGGTCGTCGGCACAGAGCAGGGCCATGCCATAGAAGGGCAGGCGATGCAGGAATTCCACAAAGGCCGACTTGAGACGCTCGAAGTCATGGCCGTAGGTTTCCATGTGGTCCTGGTCGATATTGGTAACGATGGACACCACGGGCGACAGATAGAGGAAAGAGGCATCGGATTCATCGGCCTCGGCCACCAGCCATTCACCGCTGCCCAGGCGGGCGTTGGCGTCGGCGGCCAGGAGTTTGCCGCCGATCACGAAGGTGGGATCCAGGCCTCCCTCGTTCAGAACGCTGGCAATCAGGCTGGTGGTGGTGGTCTTGCCATGGGTCCCGGCCACGGCGATGCCCTGCTTGAAGCGCATCAGCTCGGCCAGCATCATGGCCCTGGCCACCACCGGGACATGGACAGTCCGGGCCGCCTGTACCTCGGGGTTGTCGGACAGTACGGCCGTGGAAGTGACCAGCACGTCCGCACCGACGACATGTTCTGCCGCATGGCCCTGGAATACCCGTATGCCCAGTCCGGCCAGACGCCGGGTGACGCCATTGTCGGACAGGTCGCTTCCGGTGACCTGGAAGCCCAGGTTGTGCATCACTTCAGCGATGCCGCTCATCCCGGCCCCGCCAATGCCTACGAAATGGACATGCCTGACCTTGTGCTTCATTCCACGTATTCCTTGATGATCTCGACCATGCGCGCCGTGGCGCCGGGCTTGCCGAGCGCACGCGCCTTTTCGGCCCGGCCCAGTAGCTCCGGTCGCGCCAGGCTGCCCAGCCATAGCGCGAGCTCTTCCGCATCCAGTTCAGCCTGGGGAAGCAGCCAGGCAGCGCCTGCATCCACCAGGAAGCGGGCATTGGCCGTCTGGTGGTCGTCCACGGCAAAGGGATAGGGCACCAGTCCGGCGGGCACACCCGCAGCGGCCAATTCCGAAACCGTGGAGGCGCCGGCCCGGCACAGGGCCACGTCACACCAGGCATAGGCCTCGGCCATGTCCTCGATGTAATCCAGGCATTCGGCCTCCACCCCCGCCGCCGCGTAATTGGCCTTCAGGGCTGCGATGTTCCTGGCCCCCGCCTGGTGCCGAACCTGGGGTCTGGCCCCAGGGAGCATCCGGGCCAGGGCCTGGGGCACCAACTCGTTGAGGGCCTTGGCGCCCAGGCTGCCCCCGATCACCAGCAAGCGCAGGGGCCCCTCCCTGCCGGCATGGCGTTGGCCGGGTTCCGGCAGGGCGGCAATGGAGGGGCGTACCGGGTTGCCGACCCACTCCGACTCCACCCGGCCGCAGGGCAGGGGCTTGTCCACTCCCTGGCGGAAGGCGCCCGGCATGCCAAGCAACACCCGGTCCGCCAGGCAGGCCAGGACCCGATTGGTCAAGCCAGCCACGGAATTCTGTTCATGGATCACCAAAGGTTTTCCCAGCAGGCTGGCCATCATTCCGCCCGGAAAAGCCACGTAGCCACCCAGGCCGATGGCCACCTGGGGGCGCACCCGGCGCAGGGCTCCCAGGGCCTGCCAGAAGGCCGCCAGGATCTGGAAAGGCAGGGTCACCCAGCGCAGGACACCCTTGCCCCGCACACCTGCAAACTTGATCCAGGCCATCTCGAAGCCCCGTTCCCGGGCGATGCGCGCCTCCATCCCTTCCCGGGTGCCCAGCCAGAAAACCCGCCAGCCCTGGTCGCGCAGGGCCTCGGCCACCGCCAGGGCGGGATAGACATGCCCCCCCGTGCCCCCGGCCATGATCAGAGCCACCCGGATGGGCGTCGGGGCCACGGCGTCGCCGGCGATGCTCATTGGCGTTTGCCTTTCATCAGACACCTGTTTTGGCTCCGGCCGCCGCTACGCGGCTGAACTTGCTGACGCAAGTTAGCCTGCACCGAAACAGGCGTGCCCATGCTGCCTACCGTGGTTTGGCGGGGGGCTGCGGTCATCATTGGCGTTTGCCTTTCATCAGGCACCTGTTTTCAAAATCGATGCGCAGGAGTAGGGCCAGGGCGAGACAGTTTGCGACGATGCCGGAGCCGCCATAGCTCATGAAGGGCAGGGTGAGCCCCTTGGTCGGCAGCAGGCCGACATTCACACCCATGTTCACCACGGCCTGGGAGGCAATCCAGATGCCCACCCCCTGGGCGACCAGGGCCTGAAAGTTGCGCCCCATCAAGGCGGCCTGCCAGCCGATGGAGAAGGCGCGCCAGGTAAACAGGGCAAACAGCAGGATCACCGCCATCACGCCCACGAATCCAAGTTCTTCTCCGATCACGGCCAGCAGGAAGTCGGTATAGGCTTCCGGCAGGTAGAACAGCTTTTCCACGCTGTCTCCCAGGCCAACGCCGAACCATTCGCCCCGGCCAAAGGCCATCAGGGAATGGGAGAGCTGGTAGCCGGCCCCCAGCGGGTCCTTCCATGGGTCCAGGTAGCCCAGGATGCGGGCCCGGCGATAATCCGAGCTGATGATGAGCAGCACGAAGCTGATGGCCAGCATGACGCTCAGGCCCAGAAACAGCTTGGCATTGAAGCCACCCAGGAAAATGATGCCCAAGGCGATGGTGACGATGATGACGAAGGCCCCGAAGTCCGGCTCCAGCAGCAGCAGGGCCCCCACCAGGACCATGACCCCGAACATGGGCAGGAAGCCCTGGCGCAGGTCGTGCATCATGGACGCCTTGCGCACGGTGTAGTCGGCGGCGTAGAGCACGGTGAACAGCTTTACCAGCTCGGAGGGCTGGAAGTTGCCGATCGGGCCCAGGGGTATCCAGCGGCGGGCGCCGTACACCTCCTTGCCCACACCCGGGATCAGCACTGCCACCAGGAGGATCACCCCCAGCACGAACAGGGCGGGTGCGGCTTTCTGCCACAGGTTCGATGGCACCTGAAATACCGCAAATGCCGCCGCGCTTCCCAGCATCAGGTATACCCCGTGACGAATCAGGTAATGGGCCGCCTGGTTGTTGGCGCTCTTGGCCTCGGCCACGGCGATGGAGGAGGAATAGACCATGACCAGGCCCAAGCCCAACAGGGCCAGGGCAGCCCAGAGCAGGCCCCAGTCGTAGGGAGCCAGGGCGGAGCGGCGGCCGGCCGGGCTATAGAACATGATCACTTTCTCCGGGCATTCGGGCGGCCAGTGCCTGGACGGCCTGCACGAAGACCTCGGCACGATGGACATAATTCCTGAACATGTCGAAGCTGGCGCAGGCCGGGGACAGGAGTACGGCATCCCCCGGCCGTGCCGATTGCCGGGCCAGTTCCACCGCGGCTTCCAGGCTGGGCGCGTGCAGGATGGGGGCCGCACCGTCCAGGATGGCCGCCAGCGCGGGCCCATCCCGGCCGATCAGGATCACCGCCCGGGCCCGGGCGACGGCCGGCCGGAGGGGGCTGAAGTCCTGACCCTTGCCATCCCCGCCGGCGATGAGCACCACGGGCTGCTCAAAGCCCTTCAGGGCGGCCTCGGTGGCGCCCACATTGGTACCCTTCGAGTCATCGTAGTAGGTCACGCCATCGATCTCGGCTACCCGCTCGGCCCGATGGGGCAGCCCCTTGTACTCCCTCAGGGCGGCCAGCATGGGCTCGTCCGGCAGGCCCAGGGATTGACACAGGGCCAAAGCCGCCAGGGCGTTGGCCGCATTGTGCAGGCCCGCCACCTGTAGCGAAGCGGTGGGCATCAGGGGATGTGCCCCCCGGGTCAGCCATGTTTGTCCCTGGTGCTGCATGAGACCCCACTGGTCATCGCGCGTCGGGGCATCCAGGCCAAAGGTCCAGGTGGTGCCCTGGGGCAGGGTAAAGGCCAGGGTGAAGGGATCGTCCCGATTCAGCACCTGCAGGGCGGCATGACGGAAGATTCGCCCCTTGGCCACGGCATACTTGGCCATGTCCGGATAACGGTCCATGTGGTCCTCGGACAAATTCAGCAGGGCGGCGGCCGTGAGGGCCAGGCTGTAGGTGGTTTCCAATTGAAAGGAAGACAGCTCCAGCACGAACACATCGGGCACCGGACGGACACCCGTTTCGATTTCCAGCAGGGCATCCAGTACCGGCAATCCGATGTTGCCTGCCATGCAGGTTTCCAGACCGGCCCGGGCGCAAATGGCGCCGGCCATGCTGGTCACGGTGGACTTGCCGTTGGAACCGGTGATGGCCAGTACCGCCGGATAGCGGGGATCGCCCCTGTCCGGCCCACTCAATCCCTGGCGTAGGGCAAGGCCGAACAACTCCACATCGCCGACCACCAGTGCTTCGGATTGGGCAATTTCCGGCGTGCTGACGGGGACCCCGGGGCTGACGACCAGTACTTCGGCCCAGTCGAAATCCTCTTGGCGAAAGCCGCCCAGGCTCAGGGAAACCTCGGGAAACTCGGATCGGATGCTAGCGCCGTGGTGGGGTTCGGGCCGGCTGTCCGTGGCCCGTACCGAGACCCCATGCCGACGCAGCCAGCGCACGGCTGACAGCCCGGAATCGCCCAGGCCCACCACCAGGCAGCGTGCTTCGGAGAGTTTGACGATGCCTTCGTTCATCGCAGTTTCAGGGTGGACAGGCCGATAAGCACCAGCATCATGCTGATGATCCAGAACCGGACGACCACCTGGGTCTCTTTCCAGCCTTTTTTCTCGAAGTGATGGTGAATGGGCGCCATGAGGAAGATGCGCTTCTTTCGCAACTTGTAGGACCCCACTTGGAGCATCACGGAAACGGTCTCCATGACGAACACGCCCCCCATGATGAAGAGCACGATCTCCTGCCGGACGATCACGGCCACCAAGCCCAGAACCGCACCCAGGGCCAGGGCACCCACATCACCCATAAAGACTTCGGCCGGATAGGCGTTGAACCACAGAAAGGCCAGTCCCGCCCCGGCCAGGGCCCCGCAGAACACGGTCAGCTCCCCGGCCCCGGGGATGTAGGGCACGGCCAGGTACTTGGCGAACACCGCATGGCCGGCCACATAGGCGAAAATGCCCAGGGCCCCGGCCACCATGACCGTGGGCAGGATGGCCAGGCCATCGGCCCCGTCGGTCAGGTTCACCGCATTGCTGGTCCCGACAATGACGAAATAGGCCAGCAGGACGAAGCCAAAGGCTCCCAGGGGCATGACCACCTGCTTGAAGAACGGCACGATCAGCTCGGTTTGGGCGGGCAGGTGGGCGGACCAGGCCAGCCAGCCCGCCACCAGGATGGCAATCACCGATTGCCAGAAATACTTCCAGCGGCTGGGCAGGCCCTTGGGATTCTTTTCCACCACCTTGCGCCAGTCGTCCACCCAGCCAATGGCCCCGAAGCCGAGCAGGGTGACCAGCACCACCCAGACGTACTGGTTGCGGAGGTCGGCCCAGAGCAGGGTGGTCACGGCCACCGACAGGATGATCAGGGCGCCCCCCATGGTGGGCGTGCCGGCCTTGACCAGATGGGTTTGTGGCCCATCGTCCCGGATGGGCTGGCCGATCTTCAATTCCCCCAGCTTTCGGATCAGGCGCGGGCCGATCACGAAGGAAATCAGCAGCGCGGTCAGGGCCGCCAGTACTGCACGCAGGGTGATGTAGCCGAACACGTTGAAGGCCCGGATATCCTGCCCGAGCCATTGGGCCAGCATCATGAGCATGTCTGGGACTCCACGAAACTCTGTACCACCCGCTCCATCTTCATGAAGCGGGACCCTTTGACCAGGACGGTGACATCGGGGCCCAACGCCTGTTCCAGCTCGGCCAGGAGTTCCTCGATGCGTTCGAAATGCATGGCCCCCGGGCCAAAGGCCCCGACGGCCGCCTGGCTCAGTTCCCCCAGCGCGAGGAGGCGGTCCACGCCCGACGCCTTGGCCGCCTGTCCGATTTCGGCATGCATGGCCTCGGCATCGGCGCCCAGCTCGCCCATGTCCCCCAGTACCAGGAGGCGAACGCCAGGCTGGCTGGCCAGGACCTGGATGGCCGCGGTGACGGAATCCGGGTTGGCGTTGTAGGTGTCATCGATCAGGCTGGCGCCCAGGATGCAGGCATGGCGTTGCAATCGACCCTTGACCCCGGTAAAGCCCGCCAGCCCCCGGGCGATGGATGCGTTCGAGGCGCCCAGCACATGGGCGGCGGCCGAAGCGGCCACGGCATTGCGTACGCTGTGCAGGCCGGGTACGGCCAGGCGCACGGCCAGAGGACCGCCGGGCAAGTGGAGGGTCAGGTCTGCGCCCAGGGCATCAAGACGGTATTCGGCGCGAATATCCCCCTGCTCGAGGCCGAACTCCACGACCCTTCGAGCCCTTGCCAGGCCCCGCCATAGATCGGCATGGGGATCGTCGGCATTGATCAGGGCGATCCCGTCGGGGCGCAGACCGCCGTAGATCTCGCCTTTCGCCCGGGCCACCGCGTCCACGCTGCCCAAGCCTTCCAGGTGGGCACGCAGGGCGTTGTTCACCAGGGCCGCATCCGGTGCTGCCAGGTGACTCAGGTAGTCCAGCTCCCCCGCATGGTTCATGCCCATCTCGATCACGGCAAACCGGTGTTCGGGGGTGAGGCGCAGCAGGGTCAGGGGGACGCCGATGTCGTTGTTGAGATTGCCCTGGGTGGCCAGCACGGCCGTGCTTCCTGCCTCTGCCGACAAAATGGCGGCGACCATTTCCTTCACCGTCGTCTTGCCATTGCTGCCCGTGACGGCCACCAATCGGGCGGAATGGCAGGACCGATGCCATGCGGCCAGCCGGCCCAGGGCCAGGCGGGTGTCATCCACCACCAATGCCGGGGCCAGATCCAGCTTGGCGTCGGCCTGGATCATCACGGCCGCCGCCCCCCGGGCCAGCGCTTCTGCGGCATAGGCATGGCCGTCGAACCGCTCTCCCCGCAAAGCCACGAACAGGCAGCCCTGGGGCAGGTTGCGGCTATCGGTGGAGACGCTTGTCCAGTCCACATCCGGACCCACGGCACGCGCCTGGATGGCCTGAGCGATTTCATGCAGCCCCATGGGCATGTCCTTTCCAGTGGGCCAGGGCATCCGTGGCCACATCCAAGTCCGAAAATGGAAGCCGGACACCCTGGATGTCCTGGTAATCCTCGTGTCCCTTGCCGGCAATGAGGATCATGTCTTCCGGCGCAGATTCGTTGATGGCCCTGCGGATCGCCTCGTCCCGGTCCAGCCAGCTCTCCTGGCCCGGCGGCATGCCGGCCAGGATGTCCGCAACGATGGTGGCAGGGTCCTCGTGGCGGGGGTTGTCGGAGGTCACGATGGCTCGATCGGCACCGGCTGCCGCCACCCCGCCCATCAACGGTCGCTTGCCCTTGTCCCGGCCGCCGCCGCAGCCGAACACGCAGATCAGGCGTCCGGGGCAGACATCCCGCAGGGTGGCCAGGGTTTTTTCCAGGGCATCCGGGGTATGGGCGTAGTCCACTACCACATGGGGCCGGCCATCGCCCCCCAGCCGCTGCATCCTGCCTGCCACGGGGTGGACGCCGGACAGCGCGGCCAGGGCGTTCTCCAGCGTCACGCCACTGGCCAACAAGGCACCCAGGCAGGCCAGCAGGTTGGCTCCGTTGAACCGGCCCAGAAGGGTCGACGCCAACTGCCCCCGCCCCCAGGGCGTGACCACATCCATGACCAGCCCCCGGGCGGTCAGCTGAAGTTGCTCGGCGTGAATGTCGCCGCCACGAATGCCATAGCTGAGGGTGTGGACCCGGCTGCCGGCCAGTTCGGTGAGCAAACGTTGGCCCAGTCCATCTTCCTGGTTCAGTACAACCCATGACAGGCCAGGCCAGCCGAACAGGCGGGCCTTGGCGTCGGCGTAGGCGGCCATGGTGCCGTGATAGTCCAGGTGATCCCGGGACAGGTTGGTCAGCACGGCCACGTCGAACTTGACCCCGGCCACCCGGCCTTGGTCGAGGGCGTGGGAAGAGACCTCCATGGCCACGCCGCTGGCTCCGGCGGTTCGATAGCCAGCCAGAAGGCCTTGCAGGGTGACGGCATCCGGCGTGGTATGGCTGGTACCGCTCAGGTGATCGGGGAAACCGTTGCCCAGGGTGCCTACCAAGGCCGTCTTGCGGCCAAGGCCGGTCAAACACTGGGCCAGCCAGTGGCTGCAGGAGGTTTTTCCATTGGTGCCCGTGATGCCCAGCATCCAGAGGGCATCCGAAGGGTGGTCCCACCACTCGGCCGCCAGACCTGCCGCGTCGTTGCCGAGCCCCGACCAGGGCATGTTGGGTATCCGAATGCCCAAGGCCTCCCATCCGCGCCAATCCCTGCCGCCCGGCTCCCACACCACTGCGGATGCGCCAGCCGCCACCGCAGTGGGAATATGCTCGCGTCCGTCGTGAACTGTGCCCGGGATGGCCAGAAAGACATCGCCCGGACGGACCTGCCGGCTGTCCGCCGTAAGTCCCGCCCCCTCCGGGGCCAGGGTGTGTAGCTGTTGAACCAGATCGTGAATAGGGCTCATGTGGCCTCCCCAATCTGGATCTGGGCCGGCACGGCCGTTTCGAAGGGGGCGTCCGGGGCAACGGCGAACAAGCGCAGGGCGCCCGCCATCACCTTCGAGAACGGGGGGGCCGCCACCAGGCCACCGTAGTATTCCTTGCCGCCCGGTTCGTCGATCATCACCGCCACCACGAGCCTGGGCGCAGACGCCGGTGCCAGTCCGACGAAGGAGGCGATGTATTTGTCCGGCGCATAGCGTCCGTTCACCAGCTTGTGTGCCGTACCCGTCTTGCCGGCGACCCGGTACCCCATGATGCGGGCCTGGGGCGCCGTGCCACCGGGCTGGGTGGCGGTTTCCAGCATGCCCCGGACCTGGCGTGCCACGTCCTCGGACATGATCCGCTGGCCGATGACGGCCTCCCGCCGCTTGAGAATCGTGATCGGCATCAATACCCCATCCGTGGCAAAGGCCCCGTAGGCCCGCGCCAGTTGCAGCAGGCTGACCGACATGCCGTGGCCGTAGGACATGGTGGCCTTTTCAATGGGACGCCAGGATTCGTAGGGACGCAGCCGGCCCGCGGCCTCGCCGGGAAAACCGGCGCCCGGTGGCGAACCAAAGCCGGCCCTGTTCAGCAGCTGCCAATAATCCTCGGACTTCATGTCCAGGGCGATCTTGGCCACTGCCACGTTGCTGGATACCTGGAGCGCTTCGCCCACGGTCAGGTTTCCCTTCGGATGCACATCGGTGATCCGCTTGTTGCCGACCATCATCCAGCCCGGGGCGGTGTCGATCCGGGTGCCGGGCGTGACCACTCCGTTTTCAAGGGCCGCGGCCACGAGGAAGGGTTTCATGGTCGAGCCGGGTTCGTAGACGTCGGCCACGGCCCGGTTGCGACTCAGGGCAGGTTTCATGCTGGCCCGGTTGTTGGGGTTGTAGCCGGGGAGGTTGACCAGGGCAAGGACTTCGCCGGTCCGGGCGTCCAGGACCGCAATCGACCCGGCTTTGGCCTGATGCCGTGCCAGAGTGTCCGCCAGTTCACGATAGGCCAGGTACTGGAGCTGCAGGTTGATGCTCAGGGTCAAGTCCTTGCCGTGCTTGGGGGATTGGAGCAGCTCCAGCTCCTCCACCACGGTACCGTGCCGATCCCGCAACACGCGCTTGGCGCCGGGTTCGCCTTCCAGCCAGTTTTGGAACGCGAACTCCAACCCCTCCAGGCCCTTGTCGTCCACCCCCGTCACGCCCAGAACCTGGGCCATGACTTCTCCGGACGGGTAGTAGCGCCGGTATTCATGTTCCCGATGCAGGCCCGGGATGCCCAGGGCCAGGGCGCGTGCGGCCACATCCGGCGAAATCTGGCGGCGCAGATAGACAAAGGTCTTGCTCTTGTCGGCAAAGATCCGGCGGATGTGGTCGGGTTCCAGGCCCAGGTGGCTGGCCAGGGCCTGGATTTGGGTGGCATCCGCTTGGGCGTCCCTGGGATTGACCCATAGGGACTCCACGGGCGTGCTGATGGCCAGAGGCTCGCCGCGCCGGTCCGTGATCATGCCGCGGTGGGCAGGAATTTCCACCACGCGCTGGATCCGCTTGCCACCCTCCTGGTTCAGGAAATCCGTCTGCCAGATCTGCAGATAGGTGGCCCTGGCCGTCAATGCAGTGAAGCCTCCGAACAACAGGATCAAGACCAGTCGCATGCGCCAGCGCTGCAAATCCAGCTTGAGGAGCGGATGATCCGCCGACCGGCGTTTCATGGCCGTGCTCCCGCCGGGCTGACGACTCGAATATCCTCCAGGGCCGGCAGGTTCATGCGCAACTGGCCCCGGGCCACCTGCTCGATCCGGCCATGCATGGACCAGGTGCTTTGCTCCAGCTGCAGGCGTCCCCATTCGATATCCAGGTCACGGGTGCGTTTTTCCTCGGCCTGAAGCTCCACAAACAATTTGCGCGCCTCATGGCGCGCGGTGACGACGGACAGGGCGCATGCCACCAGCACCAGCGCCAGGAACAGGTTGATCCTGGTCATGGCCCGCCCCTCCGCTCGGCCACCCTCAGTACAGCGCTCCGGGCACGAGGATTGCGCAGGGTTTCGGCGGCACTTGGCCGGATGGCCTTGCCGATCGTATGCAGGCGTGCCCCGGCATCATGGTCGGCAAGCACCGGGATTTCCGGCGGGAGGTCGACCCCGCGGGACTCCCTTCGCATGAATTGCTTCACGATCCGATCCTCAAGGGAATGAAAGCTGATCACTGCCAGCCTCCCCCCTGGCTTGAGGCAAGCCACTGCTCTCGGCAAGGCCGCCTCAAGTTCCTCAAGCTCCCGGTTAATGAAAATCCGGACAGCCTGAAATGTGCGCGTGGCCGGATCCTGGCCGCGCTCGCGCGTGCGTACGGCCCCGGCGACGATTTCGGCAAGCTGGCGCGTGCGGGCAAGCGGTTCGCTGCTGCGTGCCGCAACAATCGCTCTTGCAATCGACTTAGCAAACCGCTCCTCGCCATAATCCCGAATCACCCTCGCTATCGCGTTTTCATCCGCACTGTTCAACCACTCCGCAGCACTCATGCCCTGACTGGGGTCCATGCGCATGTCCAAGGGGGCGTCCTGCCTGAAACTGAACCCCCGCTCCGGCGTGTCGATCTGGGGGCTGGAGACCCCGATATCCAGCAACACGCCGTCCAAACCTTCGATGCCCAGCTCCGCCACCACTTCATCCAGCGCACTGAACGGACGCTGCACTATCCGGAATCGCTCGTCCGTCCAACCCTTGCCTGTGGCCAGGGCGGCCGGGTCCCGATCCAGGGCTACCAGCCTGCCCTGGGGGCCCAGGCGTTCCAGCACTGCCCGGCTATGACCACCCCGACCGAAGGTGCCGTCCAGATAGACGCCCTCGGGCCGGATGGCCAGGGCTGCCACGGCCTCCTCCAACAAGACCGGGACATGGCCATCGCTCACAAGGAGAAGCCCTTGAGGTCTTCCGGTAGTTCCCCTTTGCGCATGGCTTCGTCCAATCGGGCCGGCAATCCGCTGGCGGCATCCAGTTGGGCCTGCCATTCGGCACCATTCCAAATCTCGAATTTCTTGCCCTGACCGACCAGGCTCACATCCTTGTCGAGACGTGCCCGTTCCCTCAGGGGAGCCGGGATCAACACACGGCCCGCGCCATCCATCTCCAGGTCCGAGGCCGAACCCACCAGGATGCGCTGGAGTTGGCGGTTCATGGGGTCGAAGCTCGATAGCCGGTTCAAGGATTGCTCAATGGTTTCCCATTCTGGAAAGGGGTACAGCAGCAGGCAGCCGGACATGGGGTCCAAGGTGACGATAAGATGCCCCCCGCAGAGCTGGGTGAGCAGCTCGCGGTACTTTGTCGGGATGGCCAGGCGACCTTTGCCATCCAGCGCGACCGGGGAGAGTCCTCGAAACATCGTCATCCGTCATGAGTCGACCAACACCACTCGACTGCACTTTCCTCCACTTTCCTCCACATTTGCCCACTATAGTGACTGCGGAAACCGAAAGTCAAGGTGGCTGACCGTGTTTTTTCAATGACAACAAGGACTTACGAACACAGAAAACCGAGGGCTTATGCAATCCAATGAAGCCAATATCATCGAAACTTAAAGTAACTTGTTAAGTGTCGACGGAGGCGGCCATGACGGCTTGGGGAAAAATGCGAAAGAAGGGGGAGTTGGCCGATAAGCCGGGTTCTGTCGTGGGCAATCATTCATCTGGGACGAAAGTCGCCTGTCGCCTCATGCAGCCTACCCGCAGGCTCAGCGGACCGCTTCGACGCCTGCCTATTTGGCCTTGCTCCGGGTGGGGTTTGCCCGCTGCCGCCGTTGCCGGAGCAGCCGTGCGCTCTTACCGCACGATTTCAACCTTGCCTGTATCTGCGCAGAGACCATCGGCGGTATGTTTCTGTTGCCATCCAGCGTCGGTTCAGACCGGCAAGCCGGCTGCGCATTAGTCTTCGCTGGCGCCCACCCTCACGGGCGGGACTGTCCGTCGTCTCGCGACGCCCAGGCGTTACCTGGCACCCTGCCCTGTGGAGCCCGGACTTTCCTCTGCCTCGCAGCAGCGATTGCCTGGCCAACTCCGCCCCCAGTATATCCTTGAATGGCCGTTGCGCCGGAATATCCAGTGGAAGGGCCTTGGGCCGCGCCAGGCGGCTAGAGGATGGATAGCTTGCCGCTGCTGTCCAGGTTCTCCACGCCGGGGATGTCGAGGCTCTTGATCATCAGTCGCAGGTCGTTGGAAGAGTCGGCGTAGCGCAGGGCCACCTGGGGTTCCACCTTGCCCATGGCCACGAGATCGAACAGGGCCTGGTCGAAGGTCTGCATGCCCAGGTCCCGGGATTTGGCCATGACCGGCTTGATTTCGTGCACGGCCCCCCGGTGGATGAGATCCTGCACGAAGGGGGTGCCGATCATGATTTCCACGGCCGGTATCCGGCCCCCGTCGATCTGGGGCACCAGGCGTTGGGACACGATGGCCTTGATGTTCAGGGACAGGTCCATCAGCAATTGGTCGCGCCGGTCACTGGGGAAGAAGTTGATGATCCGGTCCAGGGCCTGGTTGGCATTGTTGGCATGCAGGGTCGCCAGGCAGAGATGGCCGGTTTCGGAAAAGGCGATGGCGTAATCCATGGTTTCCCGCTCCCGGATCTCGCCAATGAAGATGACATCTGGGGCCTGGCGCAGGGTGTTCTTGAGGGCGGCGAACCAGTTGTCCGTATCCACGCCCACTTCCCGCTGCATGACCAGACTGCTGCGATGGGGATGGACGTATTCGATCGGGTCCTCGATGGTGATGATGTGACCCCGGCTGTTCTCGTTGCGGTAACCGATCATGGCCGCCAGGCTGGTGGACTTGCCGGAACCGGTGGCGCCGACCATGAGCACCAGGCCGCGCTTTTCCATGACGATTTTCTTGAGCCCCATGGGCAGGTTCAGGCTCTCCAGGGACGGGATGACCGTGGAAATCGTGCGGGCCACCAAGCCGGGAGAACCCCGCTGGACGTAGGCATTCATCCGGAACCGGCCGATCTGGGGCATGCCCAGGCCGAAGTTGCATTCCTTGGTCTCGCGGAACTCGCCCCGCTGCTTCTCGTTCATCACGGCCAGGACGATTTCTTCGACCTGTTCCCGGGTCAAGGGCTTGCTGCCTGCCGGGGTGATCTCGCCATGGATCTTCAAGGTGGGTGGCGCCCCCACGGTGATGAACAAATCCGAACCGTCCTTCTCCACCAGCATGGCCAGCAGGTCCATGACATATTTGAAATAGGGGCTGTCGTTTTGCATGGCGGGCTCCGCTCTCCTTAAGCGATCTGCCAGCGGACATTCTCGCCGGCCCTCAGGGGGATCAGCTTGTCGGCACCATAGTCCAGGCTGGCCGGGACCTCCCAGTCCCGTCTGACTAGTGTGATGCGATCGGTATTCCGTGGCAAGCCATAAAAATCCGGGCCATGGAAGCTGGCGAAGGCCTCCAGCCGATCCAGGGCGCCCGCTGCCTCGAAGGCCTCGGCATACAGTTCGATCCCGGCGTGGGCCGAGTAGATGCCAGCGCAGCCGCAGGCGCATTCCTTGCTGTCCTGGGTATGGGGGGCGCTGTCGGTGCCCAGGAAAAACTTGGGGCTGCCGGAGACCGCCGCAGCCAACAGGGCCTGGCGGTGGACCTCCCGCTTGAGCACTGGCAGGCAGTAGTAGTGGGGCCGGATTCCCCCCTTGAACAAGGCATTGCGGTTGTAGAGCAGATGATGGGCGGTGAGGGTGCCCCCCACCTGGGGACCCTGGCCCAGGACGAAATCGATTCCCTCCCGGGTGGTGATGTGTTCCAGGACCAGTCGCAGGCTGGGAAAGCGCGCCAGCAAAGGGGCCAGGACTTCGTTTATGAAGACCCGCTCCCGGTCGAACACGTCCACGTCCGGGTGGGTGCTTTCACCATGGACCAGCAGGGGCAGGCCTGCCTCGGCCATGGCTTCTATGGCTGGATATGCGCGCTCCACGGAACTGACGCCGAAATCGGAATTGGTCGTGGCTCCCGCCGGGTAATACTTGACGGCATGCACGAACCCGCTGGCCTTGGCCAAGCGTATTTCGTCCGGGCGGGTATTGTCGGTCAGGTAGAGCGTCATCAAGGGCTCGAAGCGCATGCCGGCGGGCAATGCGGCCAGGATGCGGGCCCGGTAGGCCTCGGCCTCGGCCACCGAGCGCACGGGGGGCTTCAGGTTGGGCATCACGATGGCCCGGGCAAAGCGCCTTGCCGTATCCGGCAGGACCGCCGCCATGGCCGGGCCGTCCCGCAGATGCAGGTGCCAGTCATCCGGCCGGGTCATGGTCAAGCTATTCGTCACTGCGTTCTCCTTGCCTTGCGAGCCATCATCTTGTCACTTTGTCACAATTATCACTTCGTCTCATCCATAGTACCGGCAGTCGCTGCCATGGCCAGGGCGAGATCATACAGCGCATTCTTGCGCTGGCCGGTGATCCGCGCGGCCACCCGGGCCGCCTGGCTGGCAGGCAATTCTTCCAACAATGCGCCGAGCAGGGTTCGGGCTGCCGACAAGGGGTCGTCGGGCGTGTCGGGCTTGCCTTCCAGCAGCAGGGCGAACTCCCCTCGCTGGCGATGGCTGTCGGCCTCGAGCCAGGCAGAGGCCTCGGCCAGGGGCAAGACATGCACGGTCTCGAACAGCTTGGTCATTTCCCGCCCGATCAGCAGCTGTCTGTCCCCTCCCAGTAGGGCATTCATGTCCGCCACACATTCGAGAATGCGATGGGGTGACTCATAGAAGAGGATGGGATAGGTCATGTTGGCCAGGGATTCCAGCACCTTTCGGCGGGCCGCTGGCCGGGGGGGCAGAAAGCCATGGAACAGCCACTGCCGCCCCATCACCCCGGATACGGACAGGAGCGTCGTGACTGCACTGGGGCCGGGAATCGGCACTACCGGAATGTCGTGGCTCCTGGCCAGGTCCACCAGGGCGGCGCCAGGGTCACTGATGCCCGGGGTGCCCGCGTCGCTCACCAGCGCCACGCTCTTGCCAGCTTTCAAGGACTCCAGCAGGGACTGGGCGGCCCGGCGTTCATTGTGTTCGTGATAGGGAACCAGCCGGGCCCGGACGTGATGGGCAGACAGCAGGCCTGAAGTGGTGCGGGTGTCCTCGGCTGCCACCAGGTCCGCACTGGCCAGGATATCCAGGGCGCGCAAGGTGATGTCACGCAGGTTGCCGATGGGGGTCGCCACCAGATACAAGGTTCCGGGCCGGGCGCCGCGTCCACCGTGGACAGTGTCGGAAATGTCTTCCATGATGCCGTTATGTATGGAACAGGGCCAGTGTATCAGCCTGGCCCGCAAGAACCAGGGAGAAGCCATGCCATCGGGCGCGGAAAGTGAACTGAGAGCGGAGCGTTATCTTGTTGGTCAGGGCTTGAAGCCCGTGGCACGCAACTGGCGGACCCGGGGGGGCGAAATCGACCTGATCATGCGTGACGGGGATACCCTGGTATTCATAGAAGTGCGCTCGAGGTCTGGCCATCAGTACGGCGGCGCTGCCGCCAGCATCACCCGGACCAAGCAAGGTCGCGTCATACACGCGGCCAGGCTATATCTTGCCGGGTTGTCCAGCACGCCCAACTGCCGCTTCGACGCCATACTGGATCAGCAAGGGCAACTGACCTGGTTGCGGGATGCCTTTCAAGCTCCGGAATGAGGGCCGACTATAATGGGTGCCCTCATGTATCACTTCATCCACCCGATCCGTCCTTCTGGACGGCCGCCCCAGCCATGATCGTCATCATCAGGCATGCTTGTCAGTTGAGCACCACCGGACACTGCGCCAACACCAGACCATGAGCACCGCCGAACGCATTCACCGGCTCTTTGAGGAGAGCGCCCGGATCAAGCTGGCCGCGGCGGAAGTCATGGCCGATCCCATCGCCATGGCGGCGGAGCACATGGTGAACTGCCTCATGATCGAAGGGAAGATCATGAGCTGCGGCAACGGAGGGGCCATGGCAGATGCCCAGCACTTTTCCGCCAGACTGGTGCACCGCTTCGAACGGGACCGCCCCGGACTGGCCGCCCTGGCCCTGTCGGCGGATGCCGCCATCCTGACGGCCATTGCCAATGATCGGGACTACACGCATATTTTCGCCCGCCAGATACGGGCCCTGGGGGCCCCGGGCGATGTCCTGTTCGCCATCTCCACCAGCGGCAACTCGCGCAACATCCTGGAAGCCGTTCAGGCCGCCCATGAAAAGGAAATGAGCGTGGTCGCCCTGACAGGCGCCGATGGCGGGGAACTCGGCGAGCTTCTGGGTGACCAAGACATACTCATTCCAGTCCCGGCCGAATCCACGGCGCGCATTCAGGAGGTGCATCATTTGGCCATTCATTGTCTCTGTGACAGCATTGATTACCTTTTATTGGGAGCCTGAAATGAAACGATCCTCAACCTTGCCGAGTCCCGGGTCTGCGAAGCGGTCTGGAGGCGCTGCCATGTCCATCTCGCCGGTCCTGCTTCTGGTGGGTGTGGTCATGGCCGCAAGCCAGCTGACCGGATGTGCGCCGGTGTTGGGCGTGGGACTGGGGACCGGGGCGCTGATGGTGGAGGATCGGCGCAGTACCGGTACCTATCTCACGGACGAGGGCATCGAGCTCCGTTCCATCCACCGCTTCACCGAGCTGGAAAGGAAGGATGCCCACGTCAGCTTCACCAGCTTCAACCGGCGAGTGCTGGTGACCGGTCAGGTTCCTGACAACGAGACCCGGGTCAAGGCAACCGAAATCGCCCGCATGCACCCCGACGTGCTGGAGGTGATCAACGAATTGGCCATTGGCGAGCCCACGACATTGAAAACCCGTAGCAACGATGGCTTTACCACGGCCAAGGTCAAGACCCGCCTGCTGGATGACAAGCGCATCAGCGCCCACCACATCAAGGTCGTGACGGAAGACGGCACGGTGTACCTCATGGGCCTGGTGCGCAAGGAAGAGGGCCAGATCGCGGCCGAAATTGCGGCCAAGACAAAGGGCGCCGAGAAGGTGGTGAAGGTATTCGAATACATGGATTGAATCCGGACGCCCGATTTGCTGCTTGATGTCCCCATTGGGCATCCACCAGCGTGGCGCTTGGAAGTAAACTTGCGGTCATGACTTGCGAGGTTCAGAGGGGTGCATGGTCTGGCTGCTTTTTTTTCTGCTATTGATATTGGCCTTGGGGGGCGTGTGGTGGCTGCGTGCCGTGCGCAGTCAAGACGCGGAGCCGTTGAATGCACCGTATCCTTGGCCCAGATCGCCGTTTGGCAAGGCGGTCTCCCCGGTCCCCGTGGGCAAGGCACGCCCCCAGCAGTACTGGGGCAAGCAACTGATCGTCACCGACCCGGAGGCCTGCCCTCCGGCGCGGGAGATGGCCGGCATGTATTTTCGGAACGGAACCGCGCCCCTGCTTCCCCTGCCCGGCTGCACCCGGGCCAGATGCACTTGCGAACTGAACAGCGTGACGGAACGCCGTTCGGGCGAGGAGCGGCGTTCGGGCGTGGAACGGCGGGAGGATGCCCGTTTCGGGGAACGGCCGGACCGCAGAACGGGACGGGACCGGCGCAAGGACAAGGATCATTACCCCTGGCACTCAGTCTCCTGATGGCCACAACCAGGCCAAGACATGAATTACAAAGATTTGCGTGACTTCATCGCCCAATTGGAAAAGATGGGCGAACTCAAACGTATCGCCACCGAAATCGATCCCCATCTGGAAATGACCGAGATCGGGGATCGGGTGTTGCGGTCCGGCGGGCCCGCCCTGCTCTTCGAGCGACCGCGTGGCCACGACATGCCGGTCCTGGCCAATCTGTTCGGCACCGTGAAGCGTGTCGCCCTGGGCATGGGCGAGGACGACCCGGCAAAATTGCGGGAAATCGGCAAATTGCTGGCGTATCTCAAGGAGCCGGAACCCCCCAAGGGCCTGAAGGACGCCTGGGAAAAATGGCCGGTGCTGAAGCAGGTCATGAACATGTCGCCGAAGACCGTGCGCTCCGCTCCCTGCCAGGAGGTGGTGTGGGAAGGCGGCGACGTGGACCTTGCCCGCCTGCCCATCCAGCACTGCTGGCCCGGGGACGTGGCGCCCCTGATCACCTGGGGCCTGGTGGTGACCAAGGGCCCCCACAAGCCGCGCCAGAACCTGGGCATCTACCGGCAGCAGGTGCTGGGCCCCAACAAGCTCATCATGCGCTGGCTGGCCCACCGGGGCGGCGCCCTGGATTTCCGCGAGTTCCAGGCCGTCAACCCGGGCCAGCCCTTCCCCATCGCCGTGGCCCTGGGGGCCGATCCGGCCACCATCCTGGGGGCTGTGACGCCGGTGCCGGACAGCCTGTCGGAATACCAGTTCGCCGGTTTGTTGCGGGGCGCCAAGACCGAAGTGGTCAAATGCCTGGGCTCGGACCTGGAAGTGCCGGCCAGCGCAGAAATTGTATTGGAAGGCGTCATCCACCCCGGTGAAACGGCCCTGGAAGGCCCCTATGGCGACCACACCGGCTACTACAACGAGCAGGAAACCTTCCCAGTCTTCACCGTGGAACGCATGACCCTGCGCCGGGACCCCATCTACCACAGCACCTACACCGGTAAGCCGCCCGACGAGCCCGCCATCCTGGGGGTGGCCCTCAACGAGGTGTTCGTGCCCCTGCTGCAAAAGCAGTTCCCGGAGATCACGGACTTCTACCTGCCGCCGGAAGGCTGTTCCTACCGCATGGCGGTGGTGAGCATGAAGAAGCAGTACCCGGGCCACGCCAAGCGGGTCATGTTCGGGGTGTGGAGTTTCCTGCGCCAGTTCATGTACACCAAGTTCATCCTGGTCACCGACGAAGACGTGAACGTGCGGGACTGGAACGACGTCATGTGGGCCCTGACCACCCGGGTGGACCCGGCCCGGGACACCCTTCTGGTGGAAAACACCCCCATCGACTACCTGGACTTCGCCAGCCCGGTCTCCGGCCTGGGCAGCAAGATGGGCATCGACGCCACCAACAAGTGGCCCGGGGAAACCACCCGGGAATGGGGCACCCCCATCCGCATGACGGACGCCGTGAAGGCCCGGGTGGATGCCCTGTGGGACCAACTGGGACTTTGAATACCGAATGACTACGGAATCTCGATCATGTCGACCCTGAAGCAGCTCAAGGACTTCGTCCCCCTGGATACCCTCACGGAAGCGGGCCTGGTCAAGCTTTCCCAGCAGGTGGAGATACGCCACCTGAATCCAGGCCAGTACTTGTTCCGGGAAGGCGAACGGGATACCCACACCTACTTCCTATTGTCGGGGGAAATCCGGCTCAGCGCTTCCGGCAAGGGGCCCGCCCTGAGCGTCAAGAGCGGTACCGACACGGCCCGGCACCCCCTCTCGCGCCTCAAGCCGAGGCGCTACGATGGCGTGGCGGCCAGTCCCTGCCAGGTCATTGCCGTGGACGATGATGACCTGGACAACCTGATCACCGCTGACCAGACCGCTGCCTACGAGGTGACCGAGCTGGACTTCGACGACCCGGAATGGATGTTCCGTCTTGTCGCGCAGCCGGCCTTCCAACGGGTGCCTTCCGCCAACCTGGCGGCCCTGTTCGCTCGCCTGACGCCCGTTCGAGTCACCCGGGGTGAGGTGGTCATTCGCCAGGGGGAGCCAGGGGAGTATTACTACCTGATCAAGGCGGGCCGGGCCCGGGTGGCGCGCAACCAGTCCGGCCAGGAGGTGCCCCTGGCCGAACTGGACGTGGGCAGTGGTTTTGGCGAGGAGGCCCTGCTCTCCGGTGAATTGCGCAACGCCACGGTCACCATGATGGAAGACGGTGAGCTCATGCGCCTGGCCAAAGCCGACTTCGAGCACATTCTGCAGGAACCTTTGGTCCAATGGGTTTCCATGAAGGAGGTGGCCAACCTGGTGAAGGCAGGGGCCGGACTGATCGACGTCCGGATGGAGAACGAATACCAGGCCGGCACTTTGTCCGGCAGCCTCAACATGCCCCTGTACCTGTTGCGACTCAAGGCCGGAGCACTGGACCCCAAGCGCAAGTACGTTCTGTTCTGCCAGACCGGCCGTCGCAGTTGTGCTGCGGCCTTCCTGCTGACCCAACGTGGATTCGATGTCCATGTCATCCGGGGCGGGCTGAACGGGATACAACACCCGTTGGAAGGCAGCCAGCCCTGATGCCCGGGCTCGATTGGGGGGACGATTTACAGTGCAAAAATACTTGAGTAAAATAATAAACAATTATTCACGGAGACTCCGCTATGAGCACGAATTTGCATGAAGCTGCCCGCACTGGCGATCTGGCCCAGATCCAATCCCTCATCCAAGCCGGCGCCGATCTGGAACAGGCTGACGAAGGCGGCATGACCCCCCTGATGAACGCTGCTCACCACGGTCAATTGGAAGTCGTCCTGGCTTTGCTGGCGGCCGGTGCGCAGGTGGACGGCAAGGATGACAACGGCTGGACGGCTCTGTTCAAGGCCGCCTACAACCACGAGCAGGATTGTGGCTATGCTCCCGTGGTCCAGGCCCTCGTGGATGCCGGTGCCGACGTCAATGCCAAGGCCTTCTTTGGCCTTACGCCCCTGATGATGGCCGCCGGCGGTGGCGAAGCGGCCGTGTGCGAAGTGCTGTTGAACGCCGGTGCCGAAATCAAGGCCGTCAACGAACACGGTCGCACCGCCCTGCAGATGGCCAAGGAAAAATTCTACGTGGACGTCATCAACCTGCTGCACGAAGCCGAGGGCTATGTCATGGAAACCGAAGGTGGCGGCTGTTCCAGCGGCGCCCGCAAGGGGCCGCCCAGCGAGGCGAAGATCGTCACCTTCACCAAGCGCCCGATGCATTGAGCCTTGGACGGAGCCTGGCCAGACCCAGCCCGATCAGCAGCAGGGCCACGGCCAGGGGGCCGAAGGGCTGGTCCAGGGCCAGGGCAAGGACGAAGCTGGCGAGATAGGCCAGGCCGCCGATGATCCCGCTGGCGATCAATGTGCCACGCCAGCTCCGGGCGCCGGAAAAGGCCATCATGGCCGGCAGGAAGATGAATGCAAAGGCGGCCATCAGCCCCAGGGTCATGGTGGCCACGGCGATCACTCCGGCCACCAGCAGGTCGAACACCAGATGCCAGCGCCAGATGGGTAGCCGATTGGCCAGTTCGTGGTCTGGAAAGAACCGGGCGCGCAACAAGTGCGGCATCAGTACCGGCAGCAAGACCAGTACCAGTCCCCCGGCCAGCCAGGCCAGGCCGACCTCCAGTCTGCCGGCAAAATAAAGCTGGCCATCCACCACGGCGTGGGCCAGGGCATCGCCCAGGGCCGTGTTGGCTGCCAGCAGGAGGGTGGTCGACCAGCCGGCCAGGATCATGACCCCATAGGCACTGTTCTGGCCTTTGCCCGTGAGATATTTCAGGCCGGCGCCCAGCAGTGCCCCGACCGGGGCCGCCAGGGGGGGTGGCATGCCCACCGCCGCCCCTGCCAGGCCCGAGGCGGTGGCCAGATGGGCCAGGCCCAGGGCGGCCAGCCACTCGTCCCGCAAGCGCAGCAGGGTGCCCAGCAGGGCCAGGGCCAGGACCAGGGGCAGGCCGGCCAGCCAGGGCAGCAGGAATACGGGGTCCCAGATCGGGGCGAGATTCATGAGCTCACCTCCACGCACCGGTCGCATACCCGGGCCAGAAAATCGGCATCATGACTGACGATCAGGGTGCCGTGAGCGCTTCGCCGGTCCAGGATGGCCTGGGCCGCAAACTGGCCGTGCTCCGGGTCAAGGTTGTTGGTCGGCTCGTCCAGCAGCACCACGTCTCCTGGGCCGGCCAGGGTGCACCATAATTGAAGCAGCTGGTATTCGCCCCCGGACAGACGGTCCACCCGCCGGTCCAGCTTGGCCGCCAGTCGGGCCGGGGGCGGTAGCCGGTCTGCCTGCATGAGGCGGAGCATTTCGGTCCCATTCAGGGGGGCCTGGGCCGGTCGTACCGGTCGCTGGGGCAGATAACGCCAAACCAGGTCGGGCCGCGTCTCCCAATGGCCGGCGTGGATCCGGGCCAAGCCCAGCAATGACCGCAGCAGGGTGGATTTACCCGCCCCGTTGGGGCCGCTCAGCCCCACGATCTCGCCCCGGCTCAGGGTGAGGGAGACCGGGCCCACGACGGGATCGGCATAACCCGCCACCCACTGCTGGGCCTGGAACAGGGTTGCCCCGTCACTGACGGCCGGCAAGACCGTTCACCCAGGCATCCAGGAACTGAAAATAGGCCTCGGCCCCGGCCGTCCCGGAGGGCTCCAGGGGCAACACCCGCACCGGCCAGCCCAAGGCCCCGGCCAGACGCTCCGCCGCTTGGGCAGGCTGGTAGGCGTGCCGCACGACGACTCCAGGCTTGCCCTGAAGACGACTGGTCAAGGTCTGCAGATGCCGGGCCCCGGGCGGCACCCCGGGCACCGGCTCCAGATAGCCATGGACCGGAATGGAGAAGCGGTTGGTCAGGTAAATGGCATCCTTGTGGAACAGCACCACGCCGGGCGCCCCACGGCTGCGGGACTGCCAGCCGGGCAGCCTGTCCTGGACAGCCGCCACGAACCGGCTGGCTCGAAGCCGGGCATCCGGCCCCAGGGCAGGCTGCAACCGTGCCAGGCGTTCCGCCAGTGCCATGGCAACCTGGCCCATGCGGACCGGGTCCATGTGGAGGTGGGGGTTGCCCGCCGGATGCACATCACCCAGGGCCCGATCCGCCGCCTGGTTCGACTCCAGGAGATCCACCTGGGCGGCTGCCTCGAAGTAGCCAGGACGACCGACCAGGAGCCGCGGATTGGCACTGCTGGAAATGGCGGCCGGCAGCCACCCCTGTTCCAGCTCGGCACCCACGGCCACCACCAGATCCGCATCCCGCAACTGGCGGATCATGGAGGGCTTGGCCTGAAGCATGTGGGGATCGCGATCGGAGGGGGCGAGCACGGTCACCCTGACCGCGTCCCCGCCCACTTCCCGGGCCAGCATGCCCATGCTGGCGGTGGTGACCACCACGTTCAGGGTCGCCAGGGCGGCTTGGGCCGTCAAGCCCAAAATAAGCGCCAGGATCCAACGCATGGTCACCTCCTTCAGAATCCGTGGGCGCCATGGGCCCCCAGACTGTGCTGATACTGGATGAAGAACTGGTTGGCCTGCTCCTTCTCCCCTTCCACCGACAGGTCGGCCCGGCTGGCCTGGAAGCGGACCAGGGAGAATTCACTCAGACGATGGGTCAGGGCCAGGGTCCAGCGATCCGACTCATCCATGCGGCTGATGCTGCCGGCCCGGTTCACCCGGTTGGTCAGGCCTGTCACGTCATAGCGCAGGCCCGCCTGCCAGCGGGGTGCAAAGCCATAGGTGCCCTGGATGTAGAAACCATCCTGGGTGAAATCCCGCTCGGCGCCGATGAGCCCGGCATTGGATTGGTGATAGGCCACGGCCAGATCCTTGTTGGCGCGCAGGTACTCGGTGGCCAGACTGAAGTCCCCCTGGCCGTAGGCTCCGGGGGCATCGTACTTGTAGACCAGGTCGGCACCCCAAAGCCGGGATTCTCCCTCCAGGGCGTGCACGGCGGCGGCGGGGTTTTCGTCGCGATGGTCATGGACCTCCTGGTGTTGTCGTGCCTGGGCAGCCCAGAGACCGAACTGCAGGCCATGATCGTCACCCAGATCCGGTGCCACCTTGGCGTAGACGGTGGCCAGACGGGGGCCGGCCTTCTTGTCGGCCAGGCCACCGAAGCTGGTGTCGGCCACATCTTCCGGCAATTCAGGACCGGCGCTGGCGAAGATTTGTTCGTTGCCCTGGAACAACTCCATGCCCAGCAGGGTGTAGTAGGAACCGGTTCTGGGAAGCCAGCTCAGGCGCAGACCCGTATCCATGAGGCCATGCTCGCCAAGTAACGTGCGGTAGGGCAGGGTGATGTCGGTGAAGTCCCAGCTGTGGGGATGCTGACTGTTCTGGTACCCGATGCCGGACAGAAACTTGCCGCCCCGTACTTTGAGCCCGGCCGGCAGGGCCCGGGTATCGAAATAGGCTTCTTCCAGTTCCACGCCCCCGTGGCTGTCGACGGCGAGGTACAGACTGGCGTCGAAATAGGGGTCCACCGTGGCGGAAAAGGCAATCTCGGTCTCGCGCAGATTGAAGCCTCGATCCAGGCTGCCGTGGGCATGGCCTTCATGGTCGTGACCGTGGTTGATGCCGTCCAGATGCTCCAGCATTTCCACGGCCTCACCCTTCTTGTTGTCGTTGTAGTAGACCCCGTCGAGAATCACGGAAATCTGGGGGTTGAAACGGGTGCCTGCGCCCACCTGACCCAGGCGATCCGATGCCGGGGCGGCCCCCTGGCCAGGGGCAGATTTTGCCTCGGCCTGCTTCAATCGGTTCTCCAACTCGGCCAGTCGGGACTCATACTGGGTTTTCATGGCCTGGATCTCGGCCTTGAGTAGATCCAGTTCGGGATTGGCCTGGGCGGTGCTCCACAAGGGCAGCAGGGCACAGGCAAGCAATGCGGGCTTGTTCATGATCACTCTCATCGAATCAATGGCTGGCGCCTGCTTCAGGCAGGCGTTCTAGGTGTTGAAAATCAGTTGCCGATGGATGAGGTCAACAGGGGGGGCCCGGCTGGGATTGAAGTGATGGCTGGGTTGCGGGCCGGCCAGGGGTTCCGACCGAATGAGCGCCCCGCAGCCGGCGGGGTTGACAAGCCGCCCCAGCTCGGGAGGGATGCCTGCCTGAATGCCCTGGAATGCCAGGCACAACTCACATACCTGTTCTTCGTGTTCATGCCCCTCGTGGCCATGGTGGCCCAGGCCGTGGCTCAGGGCACCTGCCTGGACTGCCAGAAGGGCCAGGGCCAGGAGGAGGGCCCACCCGCGGCCCGCGGTCAGGACGGACTTGAAGATCAACGCCGGGGCTCCGTGTAATGCTCCACGCGGCTGGCCTTGAGTCGGTAAACGCTGTCCCCCATCTCGGTCTTGGAGAATCCGGTGCTCAAGACGCCACTCACCCAGACGGCATCCATGTAGCCACGGCTCTTGTAGGGCTTGGCGGTGGTGACGTGGATGATCTGGTTGGCCGGCGGAGGGGGGACGTGAACACAGGCACCAAAATAGGGCACCAGGAGGAACTCGGTCATGGCCTTCTCGCTCCACTCGAGGGGTACCACGAAGCCGGCGATGCGAATCCGGGCACCGTTCAGGGCCGGATTCGCGGGGGCGGCGTTCCACTTGGCTTTCAGTTTTTCCATGGCCTCCATGGCCCGGGGATCGGAGTCTTGGAGAGTGTCCAGTTTCAGATCCTGGATGAACTTCATGGGGTTCCAGTCGCTGGGCATCAGGTCGTCCCATTCCAGGGTACGGAAACTGCCGGCCTTGGCGTTATCGGGGGTCTTGCCCAGGCGGTCCCCCACCTTGTAGTCCTGGGCCGTTGCCGGGCCGATCAGGAACAGGGCCAGGAGCAGACCCAGTAGGGGCAGAGCGGGATTGTGCATGGTCATATCCTCGGAGTCAGGCCGTCGGCCAGGGAGAGTCGATAGGCACGCCAGGCGGGCAGCAAACTGCTCAGAAAGCCCACCGCCAGAACCAGGCCAAGCCAGGGGAGTTCCTGTCCGCGCAGGAGGATCGATTCCGGCGCCAGGCCATAATGGGTCTGTAGCCACGGCGTCGCACCCCAGGTCAGCAGGAACAGGAGCAGGATGCCCAACCCCAGCCCCAATACCACCAGCACCAGGCCCTCGAGGGTCAGCAGGGCCAGGATATCCCGGGGCCGGGCGCCTACCGAGCGCAGGATGGCCAATTCCCGGCGCCGCTCGTTCAGGCTGGCAAGCACCACCGCCGCCAGGCCGGCCAGGCTGACGGCCAGGACCAGACCGGACATGACGCGCAGTACCTGTTCCCCGGTGGCCATCAGGTCCCACAGCCGCGCCAGGGCGACCCCGGGCAGCACGGCACTCAGGGGCTCACCCCGATAGGCCTCCACCTGACGCTGGACAGAGAACACCGCGGCCCGGGATTTCAGCCCCACCAGCACGGCGGTGACGGATTTCGGGCTCAGGTCGAACTTGGTCACGTGCTGGGCCGGGATGCTGAGCCCGGCCATGGGAGCGCCCCCCTGCCAGTCCAGATGAATCGCCTCCATGCCCTCCAGGCTGATGTGCACGCTCCGGTCCACCGGGGTGCCGGTCCGGGCCAGGATGCCCACCACCGTGAAAGGCTTGTCGTCATGCCCCACTGCCAGGCTCGCCCCCGCCCCATGATTGAGGACGATGGCATGGCCAGATGCATAGCCGAGGCGGCCGGCCACCTCCGCACCCAACACGGCTTCGAATACCGAGGCGAAGGGGCGGCCCTGGCTAAAGCTCAGGGACTTGCCGTCACCATGGCGGAAATGGTCGAAATAGGCCTGGTTGGTGGCCACTACCGGAAAGCCGCGATGGGAATCCCCGAGGGACAGGGGTATGGCCCAGGCTACGGCAGGGTGCCCGGCCAGGTATTCCACGCTGGCCCAATCCATGGTGGCCGTGGGCTCGCCCAGGCGGTACACGGAATAGAGCATGAGTTGCAGGGGACTGGCCCGGGCACCCACCACCAGGTCGGTACCGGATACGGCCTGGGCAAAGCCGGTCCGGGCATCCTGGCGCAGTCGCTCAACGCCCAACAGCAGGGCTACGGCCAAGGCCACGGCCACCAGGGTCAGGGCCAGGGTGGCACGCCGGTTCCAGGCACTCTTCAAGGCCAGGGGAAGCAAGTGGATCATGGCGTGTCCCGCTGGAGGTCGGCCAGGGCCACGGATCGGGAGAAGCCGGCAGACAGGCGCAGATCATGGCTGACGAACAGCAGGGCCGACCGGGCGGCGGCACACTCTTGCCGCAACAAGTCCAGGAAGGCCGTCTGGCGGGCGGCATCCAGAGCCGAGGTGGGTTCGTCGGCGAGAATGATCTCGGGCTGGCCGATCAGGGCGCGGGCGGCCGCTACCCGTTGCTGCTGGCCCACGGAAAGTTGCAGCGCGGGCCGGGACCAGAGGGCCTCGTCCAGATCCAGATGGCCCAGCAAGGCGGCAGCGGCCCGGACGGGATCACCGGCCCGGTGTCGACGCCGAGGGGAAAACCGGGTCGGCAGCAACACGTTGTCCAGGACCGAGAGATACGGGATCAGGTTGAATTGCTGGAAGATGAGCCCCACGTGGTCCACCCGAAAGCGATCCCGCGCCGATCCACCCAGGCGACCCAGGTCCCGGCCCAGGGCCAGAATCCGGCCCTGGGCCGGTGTCAGCACCCCGGCCACCAGGTTCAGCAAGGTGCTCTTGCCACTGCCGCTTTCTCCCTGGAGGAACAACTGCTCGCCTGCCTGCACCTGGAAGGCGGGGATGTCCAGGCAGGCGGTGCCCTGCCCCGGCCAGCGGAAGACCAGGTTTTCCAGGGAGAGCACTGACTCGGACATGCCCGCCCGGCTACCAGCTGAGGAAACGCATCTTGGCGGTCAGGCGCTTGGCCGTCTGGCCTCGGCTGCCGGCCACCTGGGCCTCCAGCCGACGCAGTTTGGGGAAGGCTTCGAACAACCGGACTTCCAGACCCGTGAGCCGGGTCGGCTGGGCACAGACAAAGCGGTATTCCGCCACCAGGTCGCCATGGCCATCCTGGCCGGCGCCTGCCTTGCCATCGAGCAGGTCGGATTCCACCTTCGCGGCGGACATGCGGCATCCGGCAGCGGCGGTGGTCACGAACAGCCGCTCACCTGCCGCCAGGGTCTGGCGCAACGCCGCCACCGCCGCTCGCTCCTTGTCGTTTCGGGGGGCACGTTCAAAGCCCAGCACGGCCTCCAGCGGCGATTCCAGGCGCAGATGCAACTCGGCGTCCGCTACCGCCACCTCCAGCTGGGCCTGGCCGTGCACGTGGGCATGATGGTGGTGGGCGTGTTCATGCTTGTGATCATGGGCCTGGGCCGGCAGGGCCAGGCCCAGTAGCAGAAGGGCAAGATGTCTCATGGTGAACCTCCTTGTGTTCGGGATTACGGGGCATCCACCGCATGCCAGCCGGGGAAGGGATCTTCCCATGTTTGCCAGGCAGCTTCTCCCTGGGCAAGTTCGTCATCGGTCAGAAGACAGGCATCGAAACAGGCACGAAGTTCCTCGGGGTTCATCCGGATGCCGATGAGCACGATCTCCTGACGGGCATCCCGCACCGGGCGCCCATGGCGGTCCAATCCCTCGGGCCAGAAGCCGCCGGGGCCGTGGTCCCGGGTGGCGCCGGCCAGGGACCAGACGCCTGCCCATTCGGGCCGGCTGGCCAGCCAGAACCAGCCCTTGGCGCGGATCACCCCGGGCCACTCCGTGTGCATCCAGTCCCACAGGCGGCCGGGATGGAACGGCTTCCGGGCACGATAGACAAAGCTTGAAATGCCATATTCCTCGGTCTCCGGCACATGCTCGCCCCGCATCTCCTTGAGCCAGCCCGGTGCCTGGGCGGCCTGCTCGAAATTGAACAGGCCCGTATCCAGGACACTGTCCAGGTCCACTTGGCCGTGGCGGGCGATTTCCAGCCGGGCACGCGGGTTCAGGGTATGGAGGATGGAGGCCAGCCGGGCCAACTCCGGCGGGCTGACCAGGTCCGCCTTGTTGATGACGATGACGTCGCAGAATTCGATCTGGTCCACCAGCAGGGTGGCCACGGTGCGCTCGTCTTCCGCGCCCAGGGACTCACCCCGGTCGGCCAGGAGATCTTCACTGGCGTAGTCATCCAGAAAGCTGCGCGCGTCCACCACCGTCACCATGGTGTCCAGGCGGGCCAGGCTGGAGAGGGACTGGCCGGTTTCATCCTCGAAAGTGAAGGTCTCCGCCACGGGCAGGGGTTCGCCGATGCCCGTGGATTCAATGACCAGCTGGTCGAATCGCCCTTCCCGGGCCAGGCGGGACACCTCCACCAGCAAATCCTCCCGCAGGGTGCAGCAGATGCAGCCATTGGTCATTTCCACCAGTTTTTCCTCGGTCCGGGACAGGGCCGCGCCACCGTCCCTTACCAGGGCCGCATCCACATTCACTTCACTCATGTCATTGACGATGACGGCAACCCGTCGACCCTCCCGGTTGTTCAGGATGTGGTTCAACAGGGTTGTCTTGCCAGCCCCCAGAAAACCGGAAAGTACGGTCACCGGCAAAGGCTTGTGCAACGTGTTCAAGGCTTCCATGGCTCGGCTCTCCTCAGGACAGTCCGGTAACGGCGGGGTGGGGCTGCATGGTATCCAGCACGCCCTGACGGGCCGCCAGGGCAAAGTCTTCCAGCAGCCGGGACACCATTGCCTCATCCAGTCCGTCGGTGATGAACACGAAACGGCTGGCATGGTCATCGTCCGGCCAGTGGGACAATTCCGCCGGGGGGTGAAAGACGTGCTGGGCGCCGTGCAGGACGACCGGGCCCGATCGCCCCAGCACGTTGACGATGGCCTTCAGACGCAGAAGCTGCGTGCCCCTGAAATCCACCAACATGCCCAGGGCCGCCTCCAGGGCCAGCCAGTCCAGGGGTTCCTCGAAACGCAGGCTGAAGGCCTGGATACGGCTGTGGTGGCCAGGTGCAGCACTGGTGGCCTGGGTGGCCCTTCCCATCATGGTGACGCGGGTAGCCGGCTTGTATGCCGCCGGATTCAGCCAGGCCAATACGTCAGGATGCTTGTCAGCCGGGCTCCAGGCCCCCAGGCCCAGCAGGGCATCCACATCCGCCTCACCGTAACGGACCTGGTCCACCGGCGCCGAGGGATTCAGTTGCGCGAGCTGATCCAGCAGCTGCGCCAGGGGCGTGGCGTCGGCCAAATCCACTTTGGTGACCAGCAGGCGGTCTGCCACCGCCACCTGGCGCCGGGCTTCATGATGAGCATCCAGTTGGGACAACCCCAGCACGGCATCCACAGTGGCGATCACGCCGTCCAGAAAGTGGCGCTGGGCCAGCCAACGATCTTGTAGGAGAGTCTCCAGGATGGGCACCGGGTCGGCTATGCCGGTGGTTTCGATGATGATCCGCTCATAGGGGGGCAAGCGGCCTTCGCTGCGCCCCATGTAGAGATTTTTCAGGGTGGGCGCCAGGCTGCCCTGCACCTGGCAGCACAGGCAGCCCCCGGACAACAGGGCCATGGGCCCCTGGACGCCTTCCACCAACTGGTGATCCAGGCCGATTTCGCCAAATTCGTTCATCACGACGGCTGTCATGGGATGACTGCGCAGCATGCGGTTGAGCAACGTGGTCTTGCCGCTGCCGAGGAACCCGGTGACGAGGGTAACTGGGAGGGATTGGGCAAGCAGGGTCATGGCCAGGGTCTTTTGAAGAAGGCGGCGATCCGGGAAGTGGGGCAGTGGTTCATGCCTTCAGCCTGCAACTCAGTGGCTGTGATGGGCGAACAGGCCCACCCCATGGACCGTGGCCACCCCCAATAACAATAGGGCGAGCTGGGCGGCACCGTCCCGGGCGCGGCGATGGCGGTGCAACTCCGGTACCAGATCGGCCACCGCAATGTAGATGAAGCTCGCGGCAGCCAGGACCAGGACATAGGGCACGGCCGACTGGGCTCCATCCAGGGCCAGGTAACCCGCTACCCCGCCCAGGACCATGGTTGCCCCGGAAAGCGCATTCAGGGCGAGCGCCTTCGATTTGCTCAAGCCGGCATTCAGCAAGATCATGAAATCCCCGATTTCCTGGGGCAACTCATGGGCCAGCACGGCCGCTGTGGTGGCCCAGCCCAGGGTCGGGTCCACCATGAAGGCGGCGGCAATCAGGACGCCATCCACGAAATTGTGCAGGCCATCACCGATCACGATCATCACCACTTGCGGGGGATGGGCATGCCCCCCCTGTTCGTGGACATGGGCATGGCGCCAAAGGGCCGCCTTCTCCAGAACGAAAAACGCCACGACCCCACCCAGCACCCAATAACCGGCCTCCACGGGATCGAGGCCCAGATGTACCGCTTCTGGCAACAAGCCGGTAAAGGCGAAGGCCAGCAATACGCCCACGGCATAGGCCAGCATCCGGTCTGCCACCCGGGGTAGCCAGGTCAGAGTCAGGGTGGCGGCCGCCAGTACCGACAGCAGGCCACCCACCAGCGTGGCCAGAATGATGTGGAGTAAGGTCACCGTGGGGCTACCGAAGGTCGTGGATCATATGCAATGAAGTTGCATTTTACGTTGGCGAGAAGGCCATAAGCAACAGAGTTGCATTAGGGTCAGGGCTTGTTGCAGGTGGGGCAAAGCCCCTGGATGGTCAATTCAGCCTGCTGAAAGTGGAAGCCCTCCGGCAGGGATACGGCGAAGGCGGGCCTCAGTTCGTTCAGGCAGAAGACCTGCCCGCAGCCGCTGCATCGGAAATGGGCATGGCCGTGATCCTGGTCGTGGGCCACGTTGTAGCGCCAGACCCGGTCCTCGGCGGCAATGCGGTGGGCCAGGCCGTGGCTCACCAGCCAGTCCAGCACCCGATACAGGGTCACCCGGTCCAGGGGCTGGCCCCGGCTCCGGGTCTGGGCGTCAATATCGGCATGACTGAGGGCGCTGGAGGCGCCCAGGAGGATATCGAGTACCGCCTTGCGGGCAGGCGTGGCCCGCTCCCCCCGACTTTGGAGCAGACTCGACGCATCTGAGCGGGAATGACCGTGCAACATGTGAGCAGCCTACCGCCAGGCTGCGATATTTGCAATCCTGTTGCATGACCGGGCCCTGTTCAGGGCACTGGGTCTTCACCCCCGGGGTGATAGGGGTGGCAGCGGCCTATGCGCCTCACGGCGAGCCAGGTTCCCTTCAGCGCCCCGTGTTTGGCCACGGCCTGGCGGGCATACTCGGAACACGTCGGGGTAAAGCGGCATTGGTTGCCGAAATAGGGGGACAGGGCAATCTGATAGGCCCTGATCAGTCCGATCAGGGCCCGCTGGAAGATGTTCATGGGTTGGATGGTCCCCTGTCAGGTCCCCCAGGAGACCTCGGCCTCAGTCGGCAAATAGCTTTTCCATCCGCTCGTGCTTTTCCTGGGCCTCGATGCAGAGCTCGGCCGTGGGCCGCGCCAGCAGGCGGGCAACCCCGATGGGTTCGCCGGTTTCAAGGCAGAAGCCGTATTCACCTTCCTCGATGCGACCCAGGGCCTGGTTGATCTTTTTCAACAGCTTGCGCTCACGGTCCCGTACCCGCTGCTCCAGCATGTTTTCTTCTTCCACGGTGGCCCGGTCGTTGGGATCGGCGAAGACCTCGTTTTCCTTCAGGTGCTCACCGGTCTCCCGGGCATTTTCCAGGATGTCTTCGCGCATGCTTTCCAGGCGGGCCTTGAAGAACGCCAGCTGGGCCGCGTTCATGTAATCCTTTTCCGGCATCTTCAAGAGTTCTGCTTCGGAAATGACCTGCCCTGCGGCCTTCTTGGCCTTGGGGGCGGCTTTTGCGGCGGCCTTGGCGACGGGTTTGGGTGCCTTTGCCTCGGCGGCAGGCTTCTTCTCCGGCGCAGCCTTTGCGGCGGCAGGCTTCTTGGGCGGTGCCGCCGAGGTGGCTGCCTTTTTGGCCGGGGTCTCAACTTTGGCAGTTTGTTTCTTGGCTGTTGCCACGCCAACACTCCTCTGTATGTCGATGAGAGACGCTTCGATTCGGGACGCTACTGAATCGGCTCATGCAAGTTGGGGTGGGATTATGCCACGTTCCCGGCCTGGGCAAACGATTGAATGGACTTGGAATTCAACCGATCCAGTTCAGCCCCAGGGGATTGTCCGGGTCTACCCCGGCCATGAAGGGTTTGCGTCTCTCGGCACTGGTCACTTGATACATGCACCCCATCCAGTTGCCCACCACCGCTTCGGCACTGTCGTGCCACGTGTTGTCCAGTTGGGGAGCAACCAGATGCTCCGGGAATGCCGGCGCTATCTCGCCCCGTTTTACGGCGGCCATCAATCGGTCCCGCCATTCCAGCAAGATGGCCTGTTCGTGCCTGGGTACATAGTTGTCGGGGAATGGGGGTGGTGCAGGGAGTCGGCCTTGGGCATGGAGCAGCACGTCCCGCTTGTATTCCTTCAGCAGGGAAATGGTGTCGTACTCGGGATGGCCCTGGAAAAACACCATGCGCAGGCCGTCGTGACTGGTGGCCAGGTGCACCCCCACCTCGGGGCTTTCCACCAGCACCCGCAGGCCGGCGGCTTCGAACTGGGCCCGGGAGACATCGTTCCAGCGGGAATGGGGCACGTCGAATCGGGTGTTCACGTCTGCCACCAAGGGGTGGCGGGGTTCCACGACACGGTGGGAGAAGACCCCCCAGCGTTTGACCGGCTGGCGTACGCGGGGCTGGCCATACCGGAAATGAAGCACGGCGTGGGTGGCCAGGCAGGACAGCAGGGTGGTGGTGACGTTGTCCCAGGCCCACTCGATCACTTCGCCCAGGGGGCCCCAGAAGGGCTCCTGGGACAGGTCTTCGCCCGTCACGTTGGCCCCGGTGATGATCAGCGCATCCAGTCCTTCGGCACGGATCTTCTCGAAGGGCTCGTAGTAGCGCGCGATGTGGGCTGCGGCCTTTTCGCCCCGGGGAATGGCCTCCAGGGTAAAGGGATGGGCATAGAACTGGGCGATGGGGTTGCTTTCGCCGATCAACCGGAAGAATTGCCGCTCGGTCGCCTCCAGGGCCGCATCCGGCATCATGTTGAGCAGGCCGATATGCAACTCGCGGATGTCCTGGGCGGCCGCACGCTCCTCCGGCAGCACGACCGTGGTGCCGGCTTCCCGGAGCCGTTGCAGGGACGGCAGGTCATTGTGGGCGACCAGGGGCATTTCAGTGCTCTCCCTTTCGGGCGATGGCCTTCTCCACCAAGGCCAGGAAATCCGCCTCGCACTTGACCTGGGCCACCTCCTGGGAAGTCACCGTATAGCCATGGGGGCCCGCGATGGCCTCGTAGCGGGGTACCCGGGAGTGGAACAGGCGGGGGAAGACCCAGCGGGTGAAGTCGTTGGGCTCCACCTGGGCCACGAACTCCAGACCTTTGTCGGCCATGTACACGGGCAGATACTCGGCCAGAAAGGCCGGCCGGTAGTAGAGGGGTTTGGGGTCGGACTGGGCCCGGCGGATCAGGGTGTCCTCCTCCTCCCGGCTGGTGACCTGGATGTAGAGGATCAGGGTGTGCTCGGCCAGAAGATCGATTACCGAATCGTCTTCCAGTTCGCACAGGCTGCCGCCCACATCGTTGACGAAATGGTCATAGCCATAGATTTCCTGGGCCTTGCGGATGAACTCCGGCACATCCTTCATGGCCGCGATCTCCGCCTCCCGGTACATGGCCTGGCGCTGGCTGAATTCGGCCAGGGACAGGCCGCCGTGGTCCGGGTCGCCCAACTTCCCCACGAAGGAAAGCACCGGACCCAAGTCCTGGATCTTGATGTTGTTGCGGATGTCGATCCAGTCGTTGCGCAGCAGCTCGC
>DYHB01000256.1 GCA_020724415.1 Thiobacillus sp. | reverse complement strand
CAAGCTCGGACAGGTTCGCCAAGGGTGCGTGGAGTACGTGCAGACGCAGGCGGTTTCCTTCCAGGCCGGCGCTCACGGTGCCGGGCAACAGGCTGAGGGTGTCGGCCAACAGAATGCTGGGGGCCCCGGCAGGCAGGCGCAGGGGGTAATCCAGCAGGCCTGGCCTCAGTGTCAGCCGGGGGCTGAGGGCCAGCCGGGCCACCATCACGCCGCCGCGCAGGGAGTGCCAGACGAAGAAAACCGTGAATGACGCCAGGGCGGAAAGCGCCAGGCCCTGGGGCATGGGCCCCCACAGCTTGTGCGCGGCCGCCAGGGCCGCGACCCAGGTCAAAAGAATGACCGCCGGTCCGCGCAACTGCCCATCGGCCAGTATCCACCACAGGGCCAGGAACAGCAGGCCCAGCCAGATCCACTGGCGCACCCGGGTCATGGTTGCCCCCGGTGAGAAAAACGCAGGGTGTCCGGAGCATTGGTGCCGCCCGTCATCACGAAGGCCATGGCCTCCTCCATGCCCCAGTCGGTCTGGACCACCTGATCCAGGGGGACGATCTCGATATAGCCCGAAGTGGGGTTGGGCGACGTGGGCACGTAGACCGCAGCCAGTTCCCGTCCGGTGTCCGGGTCTGTCATGACCTTGGTGATGAAGCCCACGGCCTTCATCTCGGGGGATGGGAAGGCGATCAGCACCACCCTCTGGCCGGATACGGGCGGTTTTTGCAGGCTGTTGAGAAATCGCTTGGTTGCCCCGTAGATGGTCTGGACCAGAGGAACCCGCTCCACCAGACGTTCCATCATGGCAATGAGCCGTCGGCCGAGGACCATGGAAGTGAGCAGGCCGATGCCATACAAGCCGGCCAGGGTGACCAGTGCCGCCAGCAGGTAATGCACGGTGGGGTTGGCCAGCCAATCCGCAAGAGTGTCAGAAAATGGTCGAATTCCACGGGCGCCGGCGCGCAGGAATGGCGCACCGGTCCGTGCCAGGAGACTGAACAGGAAGTCGAAGACCAGCTAGGTGACCCAAAGCGGGGCCA
>DYHB01000125.1 GCA_020724415.1 Thiobacillus sp. | reverse complement strand
AAGGCCCATCCGGACATTTTCAACATCCTGCTGCAGGTGATGGACCATGGCACCTTGACCGACAACAACGGACGCAAGGCCGATTTCCGCAACGTGGTGATCATCATGACCACCAATGCCGGCGCCGCAGCCCTGAACAAGAGCAGCATCGGCTTCGCCCAGGCCAAGACCTCGGGTGACGAACTAGGGGAAATCAAGCGGCTGTTCACCCCGGAGTTCCGCAATCGGCTGGACGCCACCATCTCCTTCGCCCCCCTGAACGAGGACGTGATCCTGCGGGTGGTGGACAAGTTCCTGCTGCAACTGGAAGACCAGCTCCAGGCCAAGAAGGTGGAGGTACACTTCACCGACGCCCTGCGCAAGCATCTGGCCAAGGCGGGCTTCGATCCCCAGATGGGTGCCCGGCCCATGGCCCGCCTGATCCAGGACAGCATCCGCAAGGCCCTGGCCGACGAGTTGCTGTTCGGTCGCCTGGCCCAGGGTGGCGAGGTGAGCGTGGATGTGGACGAGGCCGGCGACATCCGACTGGTGTTCGAGGAAGAACCGGTCGCGGCCTGACGCCCGCCCTCCCCCCTTGTCCGGGGGGCATACGTCCGGCGACCTGCCGGATCAGGTCACGGTACCGGCGGCGGTGAACAGTCGAAAGAAATTCTGGCTCGTAGCTTCCGCCAGTGCCTGGGCCGGAATACCCCGCAGATCGGCCAGGAACTCCCCCACCTTGCTGACATATGCCGGCTCATTGCGCTTGCCGCGATAGGGGACCGGGGCCAGGTAGGGGGAATCGGTCTCGATCAACATCCGGTCCAAGGGCACCCGCTTGGCCACCTCACGCAAATCCCCGGCGCTTTTGAAGGTGACAATGCCGGAGAATGAGATGTAGAAGCCCAGGTCAAGGGCGGCATCGGCCACCGCCTGGCTTTCCGTGAAACAATGCATGACTCCGCCTGCCTGATCCGCCCCTTCCTCACCCATGATGGCCAAGGTATCGGCGGCGGCGTTGCGGGTGTGGATGATGAGGGGCTTGCCTGCCTGTCGGGCGGCGCGGATATGGACCCGGAAGCGTTCCCGCTGCCATTCCACCTCATCCCGGGCCATTCGGTAGTAATCCAGCCCGGTCTCGCCGATGGCCACCACCTTGGGCTGGCCAGCCATGTCCACCAATTCCGACACCGTCGGCTCCCGGGCGTCTTCGTGATCCGGATGCACCCCCACCGAGGCGAACAGGTTGGCATGACCCCGGGCCAGTTCCAGCACCCTGGACTGGTTTTCAAGGTTCACGGACACGCAGAGGGCATGACTGACCTTGTGGCTGACCATGTTGTCCAACAGGGGCCGGGCACCTTCGGCAAAGTCGGGAAAGTCGATATGACAGTGGGAATCGATATACATGGCGATGGGAGAAAAAAATGACGGCGCCCTGGGGCGCCACGCACCATCCGGTCAGGGACGGTCAAAGGGTATGGGTCTGCCTGGACGCCTTCATGGCATTGCCCAGGATGGCCTCGATCTTGGAGCGGACGGTCTGGGCAGCCTCGTTGTTGTCGAACAGGACGCCAATCCCCTGCTGTCGGTTGGCCTGGGCTCCGTGGGGGGTGATCCAGACCACTTTGCCCGAGAGGGGGATCTTGCTCGGATCATCCATCAGGGACAGGAGCATGTAGACCTGGTCCCCCATCTGATGGGCCCGGGTCGTGGGCACGAACAGCCCCCCCGTCTTCAGGAAAGGCATGTAGGCGGCATACAGGGCGGCCTTTTCCTTGATGCTCAAGGAAAGCATGCCGGCTCGACTGACTCCGCCGCGGGTCGGGCTATCTTCCATGACTATCCTCCAGGAGATCGGCGTACCGTAGGAGCCATGATTCTAACAACAACTGGCTGTTGAGCGGATGTTTCAGCCAACGACCTGCCCGCCGCACCTCCTCTTCCAGGGCCATCAGACCTTCCAGGGGGAGTGCACCGGCCTGACGGTCGAGTTCGACATGGCGTTCCTTGAAATAGCGCGCCTGGCTGCCCAGCTTCACCCGCATCAGGTCATGGACCCAACGACTGAACCAGCCCCAGGCCTCGTCCAGACGATTCTGGAAGTCCTGGGCCAGCACGGACAGTCCGGCCGGGCTGGGCCGACTCAGGGCCTCCAGGAAACGCTCCCTGCGCGCCAGTCGTTCAGGATCGGCGCAGTCCAGTGCCTTCAGGGGAGCCCCGCCCGCCTCACGCAGGAGCATCTCGGCAGACGCCAGGCCCTGGCTCCCCAGCCATGCCAAGGCGGATTCCGTGTCGGGCAGGGTCACGGCCACCTTCCTGCAGCGGGACAAGACGGTAGGCAAGAGACGCCTGGGCTGATGGGAGACCAGAATGATCAGGACCCGGGACGGCGGCTCTTCCAGGGTCTTGAGCAGCGCATTGGCCGCAGGCACGTTCATGGCCTCGGCCGGGTGCACGACCACCGTGCGCCAGCCGCCCTGATGGGGCGCCAGGGCAAGGAATTCAGCCAGGCCCCGGATCTCCTGGATGGCGATATGGCGGCCACCTTTCTTGCCGGCACCCTCTTCACCGGCGTCCGGCTCCGCCGGCTCGATCAGCCTGAAGTCAGGATGGGCGCCCTGGTCGAACCAGGAACAGGAGGGGCATTGGCCGCAGGCCCCTTCTGGCGTGGGTTGGGAGCACAGCATGCGTTTGGCCAGGGCCAGGGCCAGGCTGCGCTTGCCCACGCCGGCCGGCCCGTGGAGCAATATGCCATGGGGAAGCTGGGACACGTCCGCCGTCAGGCGATCCCACAAGGCTTGATTCCAGGGATGACACGACATCATGGGGCCACAAGGTCGCCGAGCAGGGCTTCCAGGCTGCGCCTGACCTCCGCCAGGGTCTGGCTTCCGTCGACAACCTTGATGCGCCCCGGTTGGAGCCGCGCCCGCTCCAGGTAGGCAGCCCGGACACGGGCATGAAAATCCCGCTGTTCCCGCTCGAACCGGTCCAGATCCCTGGCGGCGAGCAACCTCTCCCTTGCCACCTGGTCCGGCACATCGAACAGCAGGGTCAAGTCTGGCTGCAATCCATCCTGGACCCATGCTTCCAGCCGCTCCAGCTTGTCAGCCGGCAGACCCCGGCCGCCGCATTGGTAGGCGAAACTGGCATCCGTGAATCGATCGGATATGACCACTTCCCCAGCTGCCAGGGCCGGCCGAATGACCTGCGCGATGTGCTCGCGCCGGGCGGCGAACATGATCAAGGCCTCGGTTTCGGGGTGCATGGCGTCATGCAGCACGATCTCCCGGAGTTTTTCCCCCAGGGGGGTGCCACCGGGCTCCCGGGTCATGCGAACCTGGCGGCCACGGGACTTGAAGAACTCCCCCAGCCAGTCCAGGTGACTGCTTTTGCCAGCCCCATCCACGCCTTCCAGGGTAATGAACAGTCCTTGCATGGCTTCCTTTCTCAGCGCCCTCTCTGATACCGGTTCACGGCCCGGTTATGGTCATCCAGATTGGTGGAAAACTGGTGCCGGCCTCCCCCCTTGGCGACGAAATAGAGGTATCGGCTGGCTTCGGGATTTACCGCGGCCTGCAAGGCGTCGCCGCCGGGCAGGGCAATCGGCCCGGGCGGCAGGCCGGACCGGGTATAGGTATTGTAGGGGGTATCCCGGAGCAGGTCGCTCTTGCGCAGGTTGCCGTCAAAAGACTCGCCCACCCCGTAGATCACCGTGGGATCGGTTTGCAGGCGCATGCCGATGCGCAGGCGGTTGACGAAGACGGAGGCGATGAGGGCCCGTTCCTCGGGGGCCCCGGTCTCCTTTTCGATGATGGAGGCCATGGTCAAGACCTGATCCGGGGTGGTGTAGGGCAGCCCCGGAACGCGACTGTCCCAGGCCGCTTGCAGCCTGGACTGCATGGTCCGGTAGGCCCGCCGATAGAGATCCAGGTCGCTGGCGCCGTGGTCATAGTAATAGGTATCGGGGAAGAAGCGCCCCTCGGCGGATGTCTCCCGGGCGCCGATGCGTGCCATCAGTGCAGCCTCGTCCAGATCGGCACTGTCGTGGCGCAAGTCCTCCCTGGCATTCAGGGCCGCACGCATCTGACGGAAGGTCCAGCCTTCGACGATGGTGACCTTGCCCAAAAGGGTGTCCCCCTCGGTGATCTTGCGCAGAAGCTGGTACGCGTTGGCCGTGTCACCCATCTGATAACTGCCGGCCTTGATGCGACCCGCCATGCCGAGCCCGCGTCCCATCAGGATGAAACTCCAGGCCGGCTCGACCAGCCCCTGGGACTCGAGCTTGCGCGCCACTGCCGACAGGGAGGCCCCTTTTTCGATCAAGAAGACCGTGTCGGGGGCAGCCTTCAGGGGCGCCAGGGCAAAATAGCCGAACCAGCCTGCCACCAGAAAAACAATGGCCAGGCCGACCAGCAATGCACGCCCCAGAAAACCGGGACGGCCAGGTCGCTTCTTCCCTCGCGGCCTACGCTTGGCCATGCATGGCTTCCCTGAGGGCATCGAGCACCGCCGGACGCGGGTAAGTGCGACCGTCCACCTGACCTGCCCAGCGAAGCCCCATCACGCTGTTGCTGATCAGGACGCCCTCGGCCTGTTCCAGATCGTCCCGGCCCAGATCCGCTTCCATCACCTGCACGCCCCACCCGGGCGCCCCGGCAAGCAGGCGCTGCCGGGCCACGCCGGCCACGCCGCAGCGGTCCAGCCTGGGAGTGACGATCCGACCCGGCTGGATCAGGAATACATTGCCCTGGACGGCCGAGATCAGACGATCCTCCGTGTCAAACAACAAACCCTCATGGATGGAGGGATCCTGCCACTCTTGCCGGGCCAGGATGTTTTCCAACCGGTTGAGATGCTTGATGCCGGCCAGGCGTGGCTGGAGGCCGAGCCGCAAGTCACATAGACGCAGCCGCAGCCCCTCGGTTTCCAGTTGAGAATCCGGCGCCGGACTGGGCGCCGTCATGACCAGGCGCGTGACCACAGGCCTGGGCGGCGGCTGATAGCCCCGGACCCCTTCGCCCCGGGTCACCACAAGACGCAATACGGCATCATCCAGCCGGGGCACCAGCTGCGCCAGGTCCCGCTCCCAGTCCGAGCGCTCTACCACGGGCAAATCCAGACGCTGACAGTCCAGAGCCAGTTTATCCAGGTGGTCCTGCCACCAGACGGGCTGGCCATCCCGGATACGGAGGGTGCGGAAGACGCCGTCGCCATACAGGAAACCCCGGTCCCAGGCCGACACGGTGCTGGCCGGGAGCCCATTGATCAGGGTGTGCATGGCGGGAGCGATGGGCGGGTCACGGATCCGTAACTGTCCTTGAGGTCATCGGTCCGGGACCGGGTTTGACCCGACCCGGCCAGGTCAGACCTTCCTGAAAACCAGGGTACCGTTGGTGCCGCCAAACCCGAAGGAATTGGAGACAGCCACATTGATGGCGGCCTGCCGCGCCGTATTGGGCACGTAATCCAGGTCACAGCCTTCGCTCGCCTCGACCAGATTGATGGTGGGGGCGACACTCTGACGGGCCACGGTCAAGGCCGAAAACACGGCCTCGACACCGCCGGCAGCACCCAGGAGGTGACCGGTCATGGACTTGGTGGAGCTGACCATGGTCTTGTAGGCATGGTCGCCCAGGACCAGTTTGACTGCCTTGGTCTCGGCCAGGTCGCCCAGGGGCGTCGAGGTGCCGTGGGCGTTGATGTAATCCACCTGGTCGGGGTTGAGGCCGGCATTACGCAGTGCCATCTTCATGCAACGCGCCGCACCGGAGCCATCTTCCGTCGGCGCCGTCATGTGGTGGGCGTCAGCCCCCTTGCCATAACCGACCACCTCGCAGTAGATGCGGGCACCCCGAGCCTTGGCATGTTCGTATTCTTCCAGCACCAGGACACCGGAGCCCTCGCCCAATACGAAGCCGTCCCGGTCCTTGTCCCAGGGCCGGCTGGCGGCTTGGGGATCATCATTCCTGGTGGACAAGGCGCGGGCCGCGGCAAACCCGCCCACGGCCAGGGGGCAGACCGTGGATTCGGCACCGCCGGCTATCATCACGTCGGCATCACCGTACTCGATCATCCGGGCAGATTCGCCAATGGCATGGGTGCCGGTGGTGCAGGCCGTGACCACGGCCAGATTGGGCCCCTGCAAACCGTACATGATGGACAGGTTGCCCGAGATCATGTTGATGATGGAACCCGGGATGAAAAACGGCGAAATCTTGCGCGGGCCATCCGCCTTGTAGACGCTGTGGGTATCCTCGATCAGCGGCAGGCCGCCAATGCCGGAGCCGATGTTGACCCCGATCCGTTCACGGTTGGCATCGGTAACCTCGATGCCGGAATCCTTGAAGGCATCGATACCGGCCGCCAGGCCGAAGTGGATGAAGGCATCCATGCGCCGGGCTTCCTTGGCGGACAGATACTTGGTCACATCGAAATCCTTGACCTCTCCGGCGATCTGGGAGGCCATGGCGGATGCGTCGAACTTGGTGATTCGGCCGATGCCTGAGCGGCCGGCCAGGAGGCTTTGCCAAGCCTCCTCGACGGTATTGCCCACGGGGGAGATGATTCCCAGTCCCGTGACAACAACTCTACGCTTGGACAAAGCGCGCTCCTGAAACTGAAAATGGGCTTGAAGGACCGGAATCAGGCCTTCAGGTTGGCGTTGATGTAGTCAACGGCTTGCTTGACGGTGGTGATCTTCTCGGCTTCCTCATCGGGA